>NZ_CP019288.1:0-303750 GCF_009901525.1 Kordia antarctica | reverse complement strand
GGAAGCAAGCAAATCGCAATTCCGAAAGAACGCAGAAAAGGAAACGGTAAAAAATTAGTCTTAAAAGGCGCGACAGGAAACAACTTAAAAAATGTTTCGGCAGAATTTCCGCTCGGAAAAATGATCGGCGTTACAGGTGTTTCTGGAAGTGGAAAATCGACTTTAGTCAATGAAACACTTTACCCGATTCTGAACGCACACTTTTTCAATGCTGTCAAAGAGCCAATGCCGTACAAAAGCATCAAAGGTTTGGAGCATATTGACAAAGTAATTGACATTAATCAATCGCCAATTGGACGAACTCCGCGATCAAATCCTGCAACATACACAGGCGTTTTTAGCGAAATAAGAAGTCTATATGCAAAAACGCAAGAAGCAATGATTCGTGGTTACAAACCGGGGAGATTCAGTTTCAATGTAAAAGGCGGACGTTGTGAAACCTGTCAAGGTGGCGGATTGCGCGTGATTGAAATGAACTTTTTACCAGATGTATATGTAGAATGTGAAACATGTACAGGAAAGCGTTTCAATCGTGAAACATTGGAAATTAGGTACAAAGGAAAATCAATTGCAGATGTTTTAAGCATGACGATGAACGAAGCTGTAAATTTCTTCGAACACATTCCAAAAATATTCAGAAAATTAAAAACAATTAAAGATGTTGGTTTAGGTTATATCACACTCGGTCAGCAAAGTACAACGCTTTCTGGTGGCGAAGCACAACGTATAAAACTCGCAACTGAACTCTCCAAAAGAGACACAGGAAATACATTTTATATCTTAGACGAACCAACTACAGGATTGCATTTTGAAGATATTAGAGTCCTAATGGACGTGTTAAATAAATTGGTAGACAAAGGAAATACCATTGTTGTCATTGAACACAATATGGACGTTATAAAAATGACCGATCATATTATTGATATCGGCTATGAAGGCGGAAGAGGCGGCGGAGAAGTCATCACAATAGGAACTCCGGAAGAAGTTGCCAAACATAAAAAAAGCTATACGGCGCATTTTTTGAGGAAAGAATTGGCATAAAAAAGCTGTGATTTCATGCTATAAAAGTTATGAAATCACAGCTTTTTCAAGATGTAAAACGGTTCAAATCTTTAACAATGTATTAATGAATGGTGAGGATCTTGTGGACAATTACATTGTGATTCAAATCCTACACAAACGTTAGCGGGTTGAGATGTTCCACAAACATCTTTTGTTGGACATATTGCAATGTCCTTTGTTGGGCATATTGCAATGTCTACACTAACACATGGTAAAAAATTTGTAAAAATTCCTCCTTGTAAATTTGATGCACTTAAATTAGAAATGCTTTTTTTATTAAGTTTTAGCTTTGTTAATTTCTTTTTTTTCATAATTTCCAAAGTTTAAGTTAATTTCTATAAGATACAAGATTTAATTAGCATTTTAGTAAGGAAAAACCGTACTATACATACGGCATGTTTCTGATTATTAAGTTTTTAACCTATTTTTTTCGAAAGAAAAATAACTTGCAAGCACTAGCATAACTCTCCATTTTAAAACAATATTTAATGTTAGATAGATTGTATTTTTAGATAAAATAGGGTCTTATCTAATGAGATTGAAAGTTGTGAAAGTCCCTTAGAAAGGAATAAAAATGCTACTAAACACAAAAAATGTCAAACAGCGCATTTCTTGAAGAAAGAGTTGAATTAAAATCTAAACTTCGATAGCTTCGCTAGGTATTTTCAATCAAAATATATTTTTATTTCAATAATGCTCTGTATTCGAGTTAAAAACTAAAAAAGCTGTCTAAAATTAATTCTAGACAGCTTTTCAATTATACATTCAGCAATATTAAAAACTATAATTTATCTAGTTTATCTTGTGCGACACCTGCGACCACTTTTCCAAGAATATCTCCTCTAAAGTACAATTTGATTCCTCCATCTTTCATTACTTTAAAACTTAAGAAACCTGTATTTTTAGGCACATCACCCAATTCAAGAGCGTCTTTAAAGCCTTCTAAAATTCCTTTTTTCAATCCCGCTAGTAATTTACTATTTCCAGCTCCTGAAGTATGAATATGCCAATGATCTAACTTAGCCGTTAACTTACAAGCAACTTTTCCATCAGGGTTTTTATTACTTTCAAAAGCTATTCTTAACGTAATTGTATACGAAGGATTTGGAATAAAAAAGATTCCACTCTCATAATCTCCTTTTATTTTAAAGGTTACCTTTCTATTTTTACTCCGTGTAAAATCATATCCTGTATTCCCTACACTAGAAATTCGAACAGAATCTACATTCAAATCTTTTTGTCCTTTGGTTTTCTCTTTAAAAATTGTTTCAAACAATGAACGTACTTTTCTTCCGCTTAATTTTGCTGTATTAGGATTTTCTTCTGCGTTATTATTCCAAATAATTACTCCATTTTGAAAATCACTAAACCACGTATTCTTATTTGGGTCAATTTTAATTTCATCAGAAGTTGGATACCCGTAAATTCCACGTTCCCAACCAGTTTTTGCCCACTCATGTCTAATAGCGCCTCTTACCAATTTTGGTCCCGTAGTTGGATGCCAATAAATACTTCCATTACCTGAAAAATGATTAAATCTACCTTTAGTATCTGGAGTTGTAGTTTCGTCAGTTACAGGAAGTGCCAACGCATTATTCGGTCCGCCTACATTATTATATTTCAAACGAATAGCGCCGTGAATTTCTTGTGGTCCTGTTTTTGGTGAACAATAAATATCACATTTTTGAAAAGTCACTCGCTTTCCTCCTTTTACTGTTGTCGGAGCATTAATATTAGACGTTGCTGCGCCTGTAAAACCAGTTCCTAGTGTTTGTGCTTTTGCTTTAATTCCGTTGGTACAATCTCCATCCGCAAGTACTGTATTTGTAATAAGCAATGTGATGTCTGCGTAATCGTCTCCTTCGTCAGTATTTCGTACTCTAAAAGAAACTGTTTTTGTTTGATTTGCAGCAATAACAGCACTTTTAGAAGCAGTTCCATCTAAATCAGATGTATTTGTAGAAGAACCTTCAAATAGTTTTGCATATTCTTTTACAGAAACGGAACCATTTGAATTTTGTGTAAACTTAATCTTCAATTCTATACGAACTTCTCCTCCACATCGTCCTATAAAGAACAGGTTATTTGTCTTTTTTCCAGCGTCTAATAAAAAAAGCCCTGAGTTTCGAACGGTTCTTCGTTCATTTGATCCGAAATTTTCATGATCTACAATTTTCATTGTAGATACATATTGTATTTTACTTTGCATGATATTTTATTTTTTTGGTTATAAACTTAAAATCTCCCGGGAAGTCATTCTTAAAGTTTTTTCTTAAAAATGACTGAAACAAAGAACAAACATATTCGAAAGAAAAAACACCGTCTTTTTCACTATTAACAGACAGTAAAACACGGTTAAAGATTACGTGTAAAAAATTGAACTCATTATATTTGCCTCAGGAAATAACCCTATCTAATCAAGCTATTTCCCCTTTTACAAAGAAAAAAATCGCAAATGCTTCATCAAATAATTTTATGTTAATAACCTCAAAAAGTTTCACATCATATCTATATAAAATAGTATCTTAGCACGTTTTGATTAAAAATTACATGAACATGAGAAAAGAAAAGAACAATAAAGGTTGGAATGAAATAAAAACAAACGATTCTTGGGCGCTTTTTAAGATAATGGGCGAATTCGTAAACGGATTCGAGAAAATGAGCCAAATAGGTCCTTGCGTTTCCATCTTTGGATCTGCGCGTACAAAGCCAGACAATAAATACTATAAACTTGCACAAGATATTGCACATAAAATTGTAGATCACGGGTATGGAGTCATTACTGGCGGTGGACCAGGGATTATGGAAGCTGGTAACAAAGGTGCGCATTTAGGTGGCGGAACTTCCGTTGGATTGAATATTGTATTGCCTTTTGAACAACACGATAATCCATATATTGACCAAGATAAAAGTATCAACTTTGATTACTTCTTCGTACGTAAAGTAATGTTTGTAAAATATTCGCAAGGATTTGTAGTAATGCCAGGTGGATTTGGAACTTTAGATGAACTTTTTGAAGCGATTACACTGATTCAGACGAAAAAAATTGACAAATTTCCTATTATTTTGGTTGGAACCGAATTTTGGTCAGGTTTAATGGATTGGATAAATGCAATACTATTAGAAAAGTTCGCTACCGTTAGCGCGCATGATTTAGACCTAATTCACATTGTCGATCATGAAGATGAAGTATTAGATATCTTAGATGCTTTTTACAACAAAAAAGATTTAAGTCCGAACTTCTAACAAGAAGTTTTTATAATGTAGAATAATTGCTCCCAAAAAAATGAAAAAAATAGGAATCCTACTTTGCTTTTGTTTAGGAATCTATCAAGCTAATGCACAAGAGAACATTAAAACGATGTTTTACAATCTCTTAAATTATCCTGATATTTCTTCCGATAGAATAGACGATTTGGAAATTATACTAGCTGATTATCAGCCAGATATATTTATGGTATGTGAATTAAATGATGTATTTGGCGCCAATCAAATCTTATTGAAACTTCAAGGAATCAATCCAGATTACCAACAAGCAACATTTTTTACAAATACTTCAGATGATAACTATGGTGACTTTAATGATTTGCAAAACCTACTCTATTACGACAGTAGTAAATTTATCTTAGAAAGTCAAGACATTGTACAAACAACGATTCGTGATTTTAACAGATATACTATCAAATTAAACTCTGTAAACCAAGCAACAAACCCAATTCGGTTGGAAGTCTTTGTTGGACATTTAAAAGCAGGAAACAGTCCAGAAGATGAAGCAAAACGCTTTTTAATGGTAGAAGAATTAATGTCATATCTTTCTAATCTTGACGCGAATAGTTATGTATTATTTGCTGGCGATCTGAATTTATATACAAGCAATGACATTACTTTCAACAAACTAACAGATCCAACGGAACACATTCCATTAACAGATCCTGTAAATCGTTTGGGCGATTGGCATAATGAAAGCAGTTTCGTTGATGTATTCTCACAATCAACACGTACACAAGGTGGTTTAGGTGGCGCATCTGGTGGATTTGATGATCGTTTTGATTTCATTCTAACATCCGAAAACATGTTGACAAACACCGATTTATACTATCTAGCAAACTCGTATAAATCGTTTGGAAATAACTTAAATCCAGCTTGTTTCAATAGCGCCATTAACTCCGTAGATTGTGCTCCTTTGTCAGGTTCAACCACAAATTACTCGCAAGCACTTCGAAATACATTACATGACATGAGCGATCATTTGCCTGTTGTCATGGAATTACAAACTAATGAGCAATTACTTAGCACTTCAGAATTTGTAGCAACGAGCACATTGCAGTTTATTCGAGGAAATGTAGCAGAAAATCAATTGTCTTTTGTGTTAAATTCTACCCAAAAGGACAATGAATATATCATATATGACGTTTTAGCACGTAAATTAACAGCCGGAAAGGTAAAAATGAACGCTATTACAACCATAGATGTTTCAAACCTACCAAAAGGCATTTACTATTTGAAAATTGACACCTACGCAGAAACTAAAAAATTTATAAAAAGATAATTGAATACGATACGCACCCATTTCGGATTTTACCTATTATTTCTCCTAAGCATTTCAGCTTTCGGACAACATAAAAATACGGTTACAGCAACATTACATGCTGAAAGTAATACGATCACTATTGTTCAGAAAATCACGTATGTGAATGAAACTGGTGAAACGCTCAACGAAATCTATCTCAATGATTGGAATCACGCATTCTCTGGAAAAGATACGCCTTTGGCAAAACGATTTGCAGAAGAATATCGTAGAAATTTTCACTTAGCCAGAAAGAAAAAACGTGGAAATACAACTATTGGTAACATTTCCGCAAACGGAACTTCCGCAAACTGGGAACGTTTAAAAGAGCAAGTAGATATTGTAAAAATTACGCTTAACAAATCGTTAAAACCAAACGAAAGTATTTCAATCGATCTTAACTACGAAGTAAAATTACCAAGTGACGAGTTTACACGTTATGGTTACAAAGACGATGGCGATTTCAGTCTAAAATATTGGTATATGACGCCTGCCGCGTACAACAACGGCTGGAAATTATACAGTAACAAAAACTTAGACGATTTATACACGGAACAAGCGGAACACGACATTACGCTCATTTTTCCTAAGAAATACAACGCAATTTCGAATGCTGACACTGCTGTAGAAGGTGAAAACGGAATTGTTCAACTTTCTGCTAAAAATGTAAAAGACGTTACCATTTTATTGCGTCAGAATTCAGAATTCCAAACGTTTCAAACGGATAAAGTAAACATCACGACAAACTTATATGCATTCGGTTTGGATGATAAAATGAAAGCGATTGCTATTGACAAGGTGGTTCAATTCATTCATAAAAATTTAGGCGAGTTTCCAAGAGAAAACATGATGATTTCTAAAATTGACAACAAAAAGAATCCTGTGTATGGATTGGGTCAATTGCCATCATTTATCAGACCTTTTACAGATGATTTTCAATTCGAGATGAAAATCTTAAAAGCAGTTTTGACCAAAAATTTAGAGGAATCTATGTGGATGGACACGCGAAAAGAAAAGTGGATTTCGGATGCGTTAGAAACCTATATGTTAATGGTTTATGCTGAAACGTATTATCCGCATATGAAGTTAACTGGCGGATTATCAAAGATTTGGGGAGTTCGTTCGTATGAATTTGCAAAACTAGAATTCAACGATCAATATCCGTTTTTATTCATGTTAATGGCACGTAAAAACATTGATCAGTCGCTAAGTACTCCAAAAGATTCGTTGACAAAATTCAACAATAATATTGCTAACAAATACAAAGCTGGCGTTGGATTGAAATACTTGAAATCGTACTTTGATGATGCAATTATTGATGATTTTGTAAAAGAATTCTATACGACAAATCGTTTGAAAAAAACGAGTCGTACAGACTTTGAAAACTTACTACAATCCAAAGCTCCAAAAGATATTGATTGGTATTTTGACAATTATGTAGATTCAAGAAAACGAATTGATTACAAGATTAAAAAAGTCAAAAAATTAGACGATTCATTACAAGTTACCATTCAAAATAAATACAATGGCAACTTCCCTATTTCGTTGTTCGGAATTAAAAATGATTCGGTTGTTTCAAAATATTGGATTACAGATATTGGCGAAAAGAAAACCGTGACTATTCCGCGCGACGATGTTGATCGTTTGGTTTTGAATTATGACAAAATTATTCCAGAATTTAACCAAAGAGACAACTGGAAATCGTTAAATGGCTTCTTTTCAAACAATAAAAAATTAAAGTTCACTTTTTTTAAAGATGCTGAAAATCCACATTATAATCAGGTTTTTTATGTGCCAATTGCGCAATTTAACTTGTATGACGGATTTACGCCAGGAATGCGATTCTACAATAAAACATTCTTAACCAAGCGTTTATTATATGATATAAAACCTTCGTACGGATTCAAATCGAAATCGTTAGTTGGTTCGGGAAGTGTTTCTTATCGTCATGATATTGACAGTAAAAGCGATTTGTATTTTGCTCGTTTTTCCATGTCTGGAAATTACTATCATTATGAAGATGACTTAGCGTACACGCGATTTGTGCCGAAAGTAACTTTTGGTTTTAGAAATCCAGATTTCAGATCGAATCAAAAAGAATTCTTAGATTTTAGATACATTATTGTAAAACGAGATCAACCGACAGATATAACGGATATTACTTTTGAAAATGAACCAGATTACAGCGTTTTCAATGCGCGTTATGTATATTCAAATCCTGATCCATTGCGTCATTTAACATGGTTTACGGACTTTCAATTGGCAAAAAGATTCTCTAAAGTTTCGTTCAACTTAAATTACAGAAAATTATTTCAAGATAACCGACAATTAAACGTGCGTTTCTTCTTCGGAAAGTTCTTATTTAATGATACAAACTCAGATTTTTTCAGCTTTGCGCTCGATAGACCAACGGATTATTTGTTTGATTATAACTATTACGGACGTTCTGAAGACACCGGATTATTCAGTCAGCAATTAGTAGTCGCAGAAGGTGGATTTAAGTCAAAACTAGAAAATCCATTCTCAAACGATTGGATTGGAACCGCAAATGCGAGTTACAGTGTTTGGCGTTGGATTGAAGTCTACGGCGACGTTGGAATCTTAAAAAATACAGATGCAAATGCACGATTTGTATACGATTCTGGAATTCGTTTAAACTTAGTTCCTGATTATTTTGAATTGTACATTCCACTATATTCTAACAATGGTTGGGAAATTGCACAGCCAGGTTTTGATCAACGCATCCGATTCATCGTAACGTTAAGTCCTAAAACATTGACGAAATTATTCACACGGAAGTGGTTTTGATTGGGTTTTTGAAAACAGTTAAAATAAACAGAATTCAATACAACACTAATTTTAGAAAGTGTTTTTTATTCGGCTTAATATTTTTCAGTTTTCATCGTGATTGGGTAAGAATACAAAAATACAGAACGGAAATTGTATATTTGTCATGCTAAAAGTATAGAATTATGGATTTACAAGCAGATTTAAAATGGATACATCAAGAGTTAGATACTATAAAAGATCCAACCATTATAGAGGCAATTAAAGACATGTTAAAATACCGAAAAAAAACAGCTTCTCAGCGTATAAGTGTTGAGCAATATAATAAAGAAATTGATGTGTCAATTGAGCAAATAGAAAATGGAAAAACCTATACACATCAACAAATGGGAGAACGTATTAAGCAATGGTCAGAACAGTAATTTGGACGCTTCAAGCTGATGCAGAATTAAACAATGCTTTTTTAGAATTATTAGAGCAATCAAAATCGATTGAACTAACAACAAGAATTATTGCAGAAATTTACGAATCTGCTTCTATATTAGCAGCCAATCCTGAGGTTTATAAATTAGATATACTTAAACAAAATAACGAAGGAAATATTAGAGCCTTTGAAAAACATACGTATAGAATATCATATCTTATTGAAGAAAAAGTAATTTACATTATTCGTGTAAAACATGCCAAACAAGAGCCTTTAGAATATTAATTACTGCGCTGAAATCCAGTTCTTTCATACTTTAAAATCCGTTATTATTTATACAATATCTGAACAGAAATGTTTTTTATTCAGTTATAGATTTTTTAGTATTCATTTTGATTGGATCTTGTCTAGTATCAAAAACGTCATTTATAATAATTTGATTCTCGAAAATCCTGTAAATCAATTTATAACTTCCACTAACTAAATATCTGTGTTTTTATTTAAGCTTTTCGAGGTTGTATTCAATTTGTCCTGATTCGGGATTATCCTTGAGTTGACTTGTAGATTCAAGTAGTTGCTTTCGAATTTTGTGTGCAACCTTTTTGGATACTTTGATGGAATAATAGTCAACTATCTTTTTAAAATTATCAATCGCAAAATCAGTCCAAATTATGTTCATTTTACCAATTTGAAGATGTTTTTTCTAAATCTTCTTGACTTTTAAATCTTCCATTTTTAAAATCTAATTCAGATTCTTCAATGCGAATTATTAATTCATTAATAGTAAAAGGTTTCAATTCAGAACGATGCTCATTTTCTCTTTTCAAGATATATTTTTCTAACTTGTCAAAGAAAATTTCATCTTGCAGTTTAGCTAAATATGTTATTAAATTCTTTTTTCGAGTTTGAAAATCCATAATTGAAATTGTTTTAATCAAAGATACTAATTTATCAGTCAAATTTAATTAGCATGCAGTTTTATAGCTTTTCTACCAATAATTCATTGGCTTTTTTCTTTGTTTTGAACTTACTATATGAATGTAGAAAGTGAGCGTGAGAAATTAAACATTTATCAATCAAAAAGTTAATTTCTATTAAATATTGAATAAATCGCATTAAAAATTGCTTTTTTATGAATTATTTGCATCTTTTTAATACTTTTTGCTATTGCAAAATTGCTCGTTTTTTGTTAAATTTGCAATAAGTCAATTCACGAAATCTATGCAAGCAAAAGTTGAAAACACACAAGATATTTCATTCGATCAATTTAAAGAAGAAATCATTCAAGATTACACAACTGCGGTAATCAGTAGAGAATGCAGTCTTTTGGGTCGTAGAGAAGTCTTGACAGGAAAAGCCAAGTTTGGTATTTTCGGTGACGGAAAAGAAGTTCCGCAACTTGCTTTAGCGAAAGCTTTTCAAAATGGTGATTTTAGATCGGGTTATTACCGAGATCAAACATTTATGATGGCAATTGGCGAATTGAATATTCAACAATTTTTTGCAGGTTTGTATGCACATACAGACATTGAAGTAGAACCAATGTCGGCTGGAAGACAAATGGGCGGACATTTTGCTACACACAGTTTGGATAAAAATGGTGACTGGAAAAACTTAACACAACAAAAAAATTCAAGTGCAGACATCTCTCCTACTGCTGGACAAATGCCGCGATTGTTAGGTTTGGCGCAAGCATCTAAAATATATAGAAACGTTACAGGAATTGATGCCGAGAAATTCTCCGACAACGGAAACGAAATTGCTTGGGGAACGATTGGAAATGCAAGCACAAGTGAAGGTTTATTTTTTGAAACAATCAATGCAGCAGGCGTTTTGCAAGTTCCGATGGTGATGAGTGTTTGGGATGATGAATACGGAATTTCAGTGCATGCAAAATATCAAACTACGAAAGAAAATATTTCTGAAATTTTAAAAGGTTTTCAACGTACAGAAACTGAAAAAGGATATGAAATTTTTACCGTAAATGGTTGGGATTATCCTTCATTAATAGCAACGTATCAAAAAGCATCTGATATTGCGCGTGAAGAACACGTTCCTGTGTTAATTCATGTGCAACAAGTTACGCAACCACAAGGACATTCAACCTCTGGTTCGCACGAACGTTATAAAGATAAAGAGCGTTTGGCTTGGGAAGTAGAATATGATTGTAATGCACAAATGCGTAAGTGGATGATTGAAAACGGCATTGAAACGGAAGAAGTTTTGATTGCCTTAGAAAAAGATATTAAAAAGCGAGTTCGTGACGGAAAAAAAGCAGCTTGGTCAGCGTTTGTTGCGCCAATGAAGCAAGAACGTACAGAAGCTGTAAACTTACTAGAAAACTTAGCAAAGTCAAGTCCTAACAAGGTTTTTATAAATAAACTAAAAGAAGAATTGGCTGCGATTGTAGAACCAATTCGTAAAGAAATTGCAGGATTTACACGTAAAGGCTTGCGTTTGGTTATTGGAGAATCTTCTGCTGAAAAACAAGCATTAAGCAATTGGATCAAAGCATATTTTGAGAAAATTCAACCAAAATACAGTTCACATTTATATAGTGAATCTGACAAAAACGTGTTCAATATTGAAGCAAATGCACCAACTTACAATGACGATTCGGAAGAAGTTGATGCGCGTTTGATACTGAGAGAAAACTTTGACGCGCTCTTTTCAAAATATCCTGAAGTTTTAATTTTTGGAGAAGATGCAGGAAAAATTGGCGATGTTAATCAAGGTTTGGAAGGAATGCAAGAGAAATATGGCGAATTGCGTGTTTCTGATACAGGAATTCGGGAAGCTACGATTCTTGGACAAGGAATTGGAATGGCAATGCGTGGCTTGCGTCCGATTGCGGAAATTCAATATTTAGATTATTTATTATATGCATTACAAATCATGAGTGATGATTTGGCAACTTTACAATATAGAACTAAAGGAACGCAAAAAGCACCTGTAATTATTAGAACGCGCGGACATCGTTTGGAAGGAATTTGGCATTCTGGTTCGCCAATGGGCGCAATTATCAACTCCATTCGAGGAATTCATGTGCTAGTTCCAAGAAACATGACCAAAGCCGCAGGATTTTACAATACGTTACTTGAAAGTGACGAACCTGCATTAGTGATTGAATGTTTGAATGGATATCGTTTAAAAGAACAATTGCCAACTAATTTAGGAGAATTTAAAACACCTTTAGGCGTTGTAGAAACTATTAAAGAAGGAACAGATATGACAATTGTTTCGTATGGTTCTACTTTACGAATTATAGAACAAGCTGCAAAAGAATTGCAAGCTGTCGGAATTGATATCGAAATTATTGATTGTCAATCGTTATTGCCTTTTGATACGAATCATGATATTTTGAAAAGTGTTGCAAAGACAAATAGGTTGTTAGTGATTGACGAAGATGTTCCTGGTGGCGCGTCTGCATTCATTATACAAAACATTATAGACGACCAAGATGCATATCAACATTTGGATAGCAAACCGCAAACTTTAACTGCAAAAGCACACAGACCAGCTTATGGAACTGATGGCGATTATTTCTCAAAACCATCTGCAGAAGATATTTTTGAAAAAATTTATATGATGATGCATGAAGTGAATCCGACGGACTTTCCTGGGATTTACTAAGTGCTGAATTTATTTCAGCATCTCATGATCTATAATCGAAAGATTGTGTGATTCAGCATCTTATTAAAATTAGTACTTAAAACATACAAACGTTAGACTTCTTTTAGTTTGGCGTTTTTTTTGTATAAAAATATTAACATAGTTATTACTATTTTTATATTAATTAAAAATCGGTTAGATTTGTGGGAAATATTTACTGTATATTTAATATCTGTTTATTGTAAATACGTTAGCAACAATTAAAGAAAAACATTGAGAGAAAAATTTAAACATGACCTGATTGATAATGCTGCATCATTTATTTGTTCTAAATGGTTGTTAGATAGAACACCTTATATATTTGAAGATGACAGGATAAGATATATAAAATGGAAAGAATTACTAGCTAAAAAACTTCAAGTTGATAGTAAATCTATGGTCTTTACTGGAAGTTCAAGCTGTGGTTTTAGCTTAAATCCAAATAAAAATTATCGTGAGTTCAATGAAAAATCTGACATTGATATCGCCATAATCTCTGGATTTCATTTTGATGTCGCTTGGAAAACTTTGAGAAATTTAGGAACAAAGCGATTTGACCTAAACAACATTCAACAAAATAGTCTTAAAGAGCACGTAAATAGATTAATTTATTGGGGAACTATTGCAACTGATAAAATATTAGAAATACTTCCGTTTGGAAAAGAATGGTCATTTCATTTACTTGATATGGAAAAGGTTGACCCAATAAATAATAGAACAATAAATATTAGAATTTATAAAGATTATGAGTCTCTACGAGCTTATCACATAAACAACTTAACTAATTTAAGAACTCAACTTTACGAGAACGAATAATATGAAAAATTTTTTAAATACAACTAACTATAATGTAGCTTGGTTCAAAGGTGCATTTGATCGTGGAGAATTAGATATGAAACCACCTTTTCAAAGAAATCCAGTTTGGGTAACAAAACAAAAAAGCTATTTAATAGATAGTATATTAAATGAATATCCAATTCCTGAAATATACATGCAAGAAACTGTCGATGAGAAAGGAAAAGCAAAATATATTATTGTAGATGGACAACAAAGAACAAGAGCAGTTTTAGAATTTCTTGAAGGTAAGTATTGCATTAATGCAAAAGAAAGTCCAGATTTTGGGGATATGTATTTTGAAAATTTAACCACAGAACAAAAAAAGACATTTTTTCAATACAATTTTGTAATAAGAGTTTTGCCTGATATTCCTGACGCTCAATTAAGAGAAGTCTTTCAAAGATTGAATAAAAATGTAGTTTCTCTAAACAAACAAGAATTACGTCAAGCTACGTATTGGGGACCATTTATAAAAACCATGAATATACTATCTGATAAAGATTATTGGAGCAGGATTGATGTTTTCACAGCAAATGATATAAGAAGAATGTTAGATGTTGAATATATAAGTGAACTAGCAATATTTTACATGCACGGATTCCAGAATAAAAAGGATAATTTAGATAAGTATTACGCTTTATATGAAGAAGAATTTGAAAACAAGAAAGATGTAATTGAAGCTTTTGATACAGTGAATGGGGAGATTCTTAAAATTTTACCGGAAATTAATCGCACAAGATGGAGTAAGAAAGCTGATTATTATACATTATTTGGATTCTTTGTAAAACAAAAAGATGAACTTCCCCTTTCGAAAGATAAAAGAGAGTTTGCTAGAACTAAACTTTTAGAATTTGCTGAGGAGATTAATTATTTTGTAAAAACTGACAAAGGCGAAGAAGAAGCAGTCTATAATCAAGAAACAAAAGAATACGGAAGAGGAATTAGAGCAACTACAGATATTGGGAGTCGGAAAGTAAGAGAAAATGCTTTAAATATGAAACTCAATGGAATTTGGCAATAGATAACTATTTCCAATATCAGTAACCATTCCACAAACTCATAAAGAAACAAAATCAATACACAAAAAGCCCTTGTCAGGGCTTTTTTAAGTTTTCAATAATTGTCAATCACACATAATTTATCAATAAAAACAATTTATTTATCGTTTATCAATAAATATTTATCTATATTTGTGATCTAATTTAAACTCATCTACTAATGTCACAAACAAATAATTTCATATTCAATGGTCTAAAAATTGTTACTTGGATCATTTTCGTCGGCTTATGCATTGAAGCTGGCGCCTTGGTTGTAAATTTTATTTTCAGTCTGTATAATCCTGAATTTGTTCAAAAGTTATATCAAAAATTGGACTTAAGCGAAATGTATACTCAAAATCAATGGGCTTTTTACAGTATGTATAGTTTTATATTGTTCATCGCTGTGCTGAAAGCATATCTGTTTTATATAGTTATTGTATTGATTACCAAAATTGAGCTGTCAAATCCATTTAATAATTTTGTTTCGAAACAGATTTTACAAATTAGTTATTATACATTTTCAATTGGACTCATAAGTTATATAGCACGACAAAGCGCTAAAAATTTGCAACATTACAAATATAATATTGACGCACTTAATCAGTTTTGGGCGGACAGTCAAGCATTTATTTTAATGTCAGCAGTCATCTATGTTATTGCAATTATTTTTTCAAAAGGAGTTGAAAATCAAGAAGAACTAGACGAAACTGTATAAGCTATGGAAATTATTGTAAACTTGGATGTTATGATGGCGAAACGGAAAATGTCGCTCAACGAATTGGCAGAAATTGTAAATATCTCATTGGCAAATTTATCAAAACTAAAAACTGGTAAAGTGAAAGCAATCCGATTTAGTACATTAATGGCTGTTTGTGATGCGTTAGATTGTCAGCCTGGAGATATTTTGGAATTTTCTAAAGGAGAATGATATAAAAAAGATATTAGACCGCTTACTTCGATTTCACTCAGCACGAGCCGCTTTTGAAGTAAAAAATCAAGACTTAATTTTAGCTCTCTGATAAAAAAAAACGTTACTAAATACCATTTCTTTTGAAAGTAGTATTTAGTAACGTTACGCTACAACTTCATCTTCGTGAAGTAATTATGTATCTGTTAATGTTTTAGTTTTTGTGCGTTGCATCAAGAACCACGAAAGGTGTTTTGTAAACACATTTAACTTAATAAATGTAATTGTATTTACGAACTTGGTCTACCTTTCAATCGAATATCAATTCTTTTTTTCTTGACAGTTAAACGCTTCATAACATCCATTAACATTGTCGATTTTGTTTGCTTATAAATCTCGTTAATTGCTAAAATAAGTCGTTTTGCTTCTCTAGAAGCTGCCACTCTATCGCTAGTAGTCATGTGACTCATTTTGGCATTTTCAAAGATTGTTGCTTCTTCTAAAATGTCCATATCTATAATATATTTGTTTAAATTATATCAAATATAGTTAAACAGATCTTAATTAACAATTAATTACTATTGATAAACCTTATTTCAGCATAGATTTAACCTTTTGTTTACTTATAAATATAAATTTAGGTGCTCAAAATCTACCAAAACAAGGTCTCAAATCGTATCATGAGTCACTTTACACGTGGAAAAACTGAAAAAGTTCAGTAATTTTGAATTCAATATAAGGTATTCAATAAATGTTTCCAAATTTCAATATATACAGTACGCCACTATTAATTCTTGTCATACAAGGATTGATTTTAGTTGGATTATTGCTAAAAAGATATCTTGAAAAAAAGAACGCTTCTGACGCTATTTTGGCAATTCTGTTGCTCATTACTAGTTACCAGCAAATATGTTATACGATTGGATTCATGGGTTGGTATGACACATTTCGCAACACAAAAATAAATTATTTTCTCATTCCTGCGGCAACTGCGATTTCTCCGCTGATATATTTATATATCAAATCGATAACAAAATCGAATTTCAAATTTCAGAAAGTTCATAGCTATCATTTTGTGATTCCTATTAGTTTAATGATTTATCGTCTGGCAATTTTCACATATGATGCGTTGCAACCTGGATTCAACGAAACGCAAAATGGTGTCTTAAAACTTTCGTTAGATGAAGCAATTGTACTTCCCATACTAAATGTGTTAGATTTCTCTGTAACGCTGCTCTACCTTGCATTTACCATTCAATTATATATAAATTATCGTCAAAAAATAAAGCAATATTTTTCTAATATTTTTAAGCTGGAGCTGAATTGGATTCGGAACTTTCTCTTGGTTTTTTCATTACTATTTTTATACAGTTCCATACAAACATTTGTAGGCAGTTTACTAATAGATTTAGGTTATCAAGAACGTTGGTGGCTCAATTTGGCAATGGCAATTTGCACCATTTACGTTGGTTTGAAAGGTTATTTTACAGATACAACCAAACTCAACAAACTAGATGTTAGCTTTTCTCCAAAAGAAATCTCAATTCCTGAAGATACCAAAGAAGTCAAAAAAGAAATCGCAGAAACTTCCATTGAAGCAATTGCTGCGTTAATGGAAGAAGAAAAACCATATCTAAATCCTGATTTGAATTTATCCGAATTGGCAAAACAAGCAAATGTAACACGCGGACAATTATCTGAAATCATCAACAATGGTTTTCAGATGAATTTCAATGATTTCGTGAATTCATATCGCGTAAATGAATTTAAAAGTATGCTAAAAGAAGGCAAACACAAACAACTTTCCTTACTCGGAATTGCCTATGAATGCGGATTTAACAGTAAAGCAACCTTTAACAGAGTATTCAAAAAATTGACAAGCTTCTCTCCTACGCAATATTTGCAATCGCAAAGAAATTAAGACGTCTCAAATCGTGAAATAGTGTTTTTTCTTATGAAAATTTTATATTGATTTTAAATTTCATTCAATTATTTCCTACATGAGATAAATTAATAAAAATAACGACTTAACTTAGTTCAAAATTGATCGTTTATCTTAACCACAATCTACATGAACTTATTAATTAAAAAACCTCACATCATTTTTCTTGTATTTGCAATCATCGCTTTTAGTGTTGGATTCAATGCAGATGGAGGAATTGATATAAATATCCACGACACTTATTTCGTCATAAGTAACTATCATCTTACAACGTTGATTTCAATATTCTTCGGAATAATTGGTAGTATTTATTGGATTATGGAAAAAGTGAATCGAAAACTATCCAAACGATTAAACCTGATTCACATTATACTCACTTTTGGTGGAATTTTCCTAATTATAATTTTGAATGAATTCTTCAGAAAGTCAGTTATGGAATATCGTTTCAATGAAAACCTTACTACAGCAATTTACTTCATTGCAGTAATTGTAATTCTTGGTCAACTTATCTTTCCGATAAATGTAATTAGTGGATTCCTAAAAAAGCAGAATTCAGTCTAACACTTCGATTCCGCTCAGTGTCCACATTCGAAGATCAAAATTTTAGTTTAAAAGTTGAAAGGTTTATAAGTTTATAAGTTTATAAGTTTAACAAACGATAAATAATTCACATACTAAAATACCAAGAGCGTAAGCGATACCAACAATCCAAGAGCGTAGCGATACTAAAGGCGAAGCCGTTTCAAAAAGCGAAGCGAGTCTAAAAATCTAAAAGCAAAGCGAGTCCAAAAAAAGCCGTCTCAAATCGTAGCATAAGTCTTCTCAATACGTTATAAGTCGTGATTCGGTGTTTCATGTTGCAAATTTGTATCAAACAAAACGATATAAATTCTAACATCATGAAAAAATTACTACTACTACTTTTACTGATCGGATTCTCAGGAATGGCGCAAACCAAAGGAAATAAGAAAATTATAACGCGAACATTTCCATTAGAAAACGTTCAAAGAATTAAGATTAATTTTTATGCGAAAGTCACGATAGATCAATCTGCAAAAGAAGGCATGACAATTACTACGGACGAAAATCTTTTTGATTTGATTGATACAGAATTGGTTGGAAACACCTTGCATTTAGATCAGAAAGAATGGATTCAGCCTTCTCAAAAAGCAATTATTACGATTGGTGCGCCAAATATTCGGCATGTAGAAACAGGAACGCACGATGTTACAAAAATCATCAATGTAGACAACGAGTATTTGCAATTGACTTCTCCTATTGGAACAGTTATTTTGGAACGAAAAACTAAAGAATTACGTTTAGGAATCGAATTAGCTAGCGTAGATGCTTCAAAATTAATTGCAGAAAATGCGTTTATAAATATTTGGAGTTGGGGAAATGCAAAAGTAAACGTTACCAATATGCTGCATGCAGAAGTGAGCAATAGCGGGAAATTAATCTATGTAAATTCGCCAAAAAATATTCAAAAGAAAACGAAGAATGATGGACAAATTGTAAGTCTTGCAGCAAATGAAACTATTAAAAATCCTGATGCGGAATGGATTCATTTTAAAATAAAAAAT
Source organism: Kordia antarctica (assembly GCF_009901525.1). NCBI lineage: Bacteria > Pseudomonadati > Bacteroidota > Flavobacteriia > Flavobacteriales > Flavobacteriaceae > Kordia > Kordia antarctica. The sequence goes on along the minus strand of NZ_CP019288.1, from coordinate 284,950 downwards.
AATAACTCTAATAGGAATCATTTTTTTGTAGTTGGTCCAAAAAAAGACGGTACAAAGTTCAGTTATGGCTTTCCTATGATGCCAAATGCAGTCCGAAAAGAAAATTGGACAGTTGGCACTAAAATATACAAAACCAATAGTTTAGGGATTCGAAACCTATTAATTACCATTAAAAAAGAAGACGCTGATACGACTGTAAAATTATTCTAAACACTGCGTATTTTTGTAAAAAACAAGCTTAAAACGTTTCTTTTTTGTTCTCTAGGAGAAGAAAATCAAAAAGAAAATTTAAAAATGTAATTCAGTCCTAAACCTAAAAATTAGTATCTTTAACGCGCTACGTTTTACATAAAAATCGTTGTGTTTTATACAAAGAAACCTTTTACATATATGTTAGATTGGATTAAGAATTTACTTGAAAATAAACAGAAATTAGAAGTTACTGAATGGAAAACTAACACTTCTATTTTGCAGTTTTTAAGTGATAATATAAATGCTAATGGTACGCTGAACGAGACTGCCGACAGTTTACCTGATGAAAAAAAATCTGAAGAAAGCGGAATTCGGTTTGCGCCAGGTTTAATGGATTCCATGTTTGGAGCGGATGAATCTGATGAATCCAGAGAAAAAATAAAAGAACTTTCAAAACTTATAAAAACAATCGCAAAAAAAGGTGATGAAGGAAGTAAATCGGAGTTCTATAAAATCCTAACTGAAAGTGATGGCGTTATTGGAATTATAGATGAATTTCTTGAAGAAATAGTCAATCAATCGTTACCGATAGATCCATATCTTTTCAGCTTTGCTAAAGATTTAGCAACAAAAACAAGTCATCGAAATAGTGTCAAAATTGGAATTGCTATTTTAGGTCTTTGCCAGAAAAAATCAGTCATCAATGAAATTAAAATACTTGGTTTACATGATGAATTTACGGTTTTTTCAATGGTTGCGCTGTCTAATTTATCAGATAATATAGTTGAAGATTTATGGGAATTGGCTACTAAAGTTGATGGTTGGGGGAAAATTCAACTTGTAGATAGAATAGCGCACATGGAATTGTCCGAAGAACTAAAAGATTGGCTACTTCTTGAAGGCTACAAAAATAGCATCATGATTGAATATTTGGCGTATACATGTGCTGTAAATGGAGAATTACATATAAAGCTTCAACGTGAAAAAATAGATGTCAAACTATTCAAAGCTACTGGAGAAATTATTCAAGCATTACTTTCCGATGGACCAGCAGAAGATATTTCTGACTACGAATTCGCGCCTGAAACCGTTGAAAACTTCATCAGACATGGAAAAACGCATGTAAAAGATATTACGGATTTTATCACATTAAATGCTATTAAAGATTTTCTTATAGAACTTCAAGAAGATCTTGGAGAGCATAAAAAAAATGGTTGGAATCAAAATATTATTTCAAATTGTTTGATAGATATTAATGAAAATTTAAAAAATAAAGACTGGAAAGAACAAGCTGAAATCGCATTAAAAAGCGATGATTCTGTTTTATACTGGAATGGAAAACAAGCTGCCGAAAAACTCGGTATTGAATTATGGGATGTTGTTTGGAATAAACTGCAAAAGAATTCTTTGGATAGTTTAGCTTGGTATGATGTTACCACGTATGCGAAAGAAGAAAACGTAGATGAAATCATTGATTTTGCAAAAAATAATCTTCCGTTAGAAGAATTAGGATCTGGTCCGAGAGATTGGATGGGATTGGGTGAAGATTATCAAAAGCATTCTTCATTTGGTTTTGTGATCACATTTTTGGAAAACTATCCGGCAAAAGGAGCAGCACTTATTCTTGTTGGGTTGGATAGTCCGGTAACTAGTAATAGAAATGCAACACTCAGCGTTTTGGCTACTTGGAAACTTGAAAATTGGTCAAACGAAATTACACAAAAGGTGAATCGTTTAAAAGAAATTGAACCCAATGAAGACACAAAAAAGAATATTGAGCGACTTTTAGAAGGATTGGAGCTTGAGTGAATGATATTGTAGTATTTTTGGTTTTTCTGTTTAAAGAAACACGCTGTATAAACTCGAAAGCCTTATTCAATTTCTACTTCAATCCATACGAACTTAAGGCATTGTAATTTTCATATTCATATGCATCAATTTCGTAGGAACGTTGTCCGATGTGCCATTAACAATCTTATCATAATCAATTCCCCAATCGAACAAATTCATTTGACCTTCCAACACAAGTGAACTTGCCATTGCCTCTTTTGGATCTCTAATTCCTGTTACAAAAAACTTTACATCTTTTTCGATTCCTTTAATCGAAAGTTTACCGTTAACTTGATACCAATCCAATCCCATAGTATACACATCAGTAGATCTAAAGGTGATTTTTTCATTATTCATACTAATAAATAAATCAGGTGTTTTAATTTTTGCTGTTAAGTCGTCATTTGCACAAACATTAAATGAATTAGGATCTACATCAAACGAAATTTTCATATTTTCTAAAGGATTTCCCAAGTCGTTTCGTTTGGAATAAGTTACTTTCAAATCATTTACAACACCACTAAACGGTGTGCTACAATGTCCATGTGTTACAAACAAATTAATAGTCTGATTTTCTTTATTTTCTAATACTTTAACGTCTTCGTTTTTTTCATTCGTTACAGTGTTGTTAGTATAACTACTAGAAACCACTATAATTCCCAATGCAACAAATGAAAGTACAATATATTTGAATTTATTCATGATGCTAAATTTAATGTTTCTACGAATATATGGCGAGTTTAGCGTTACATATGTCAATGAATTGTGAAAAAAGTGTCAAAAAATATGTAAAGCTTGTTAATAAACAGGTTGCTTGTGTTTGAATCATTAACTTTTCGCTTTATATTCAATCGTAGCTTCTGGAATCATATAGATACCTTGTAACTGAACTTTTCGTTCTTGTAGGTTATTCTCAATCCATTCAGAGTTTAATTCCATCTTATCAAAATTTTTCCAAATACGTTCATCGCCTGCACAACTGTATTTTCTACAGACTTTTGGACGATCATCATAAATAGAACAACATTGTTTATTTTCGTTTAAATGTGTACAATATCCTGTTGATTTTTGTCGAATATAATATGGTTGTCCTAAATCCCACTTCGATTTTCCATCTTCTATTTCATCTACCGAAAGTGCAAAACTGAGTTTACAACACACACCTTTGCAAATATGCATGCGCTCATCACAATTGACAGGAATAAAAACATCTTTCTTTTCTTTTCCATCAACTCTAATCGCAATTCCTGCGTGAAAATGTTCTTTATGTTCAACGGTTTCTTTTCGTACTTTTTGAACAACTTCTTCAAGCTTTTCTTTATTTACTTTTCCGTCATCGATTAATGTATCAATCAAACCATATAAGAAAGACTCAATTTCGTTGATGCGTTCTGCCTGATTACTCAGCGAACTATGCGCAAAATAGCCTGAACGTTCTAATTGACGTTCCAGTTCTTCCACTATTTCTCGGTCTTGATTTAATGCGTCCATACTTATTCGTTTGCTAAAATTTCTTTTAATCGTTCAATTTCTGCGTCTCTTTGATCAAAATCTTGATAAAACGTAATTGGAATGTTTTTAATTTTAGAAATGTAAAATGCTGCGAAATCTTTTACTCGGTATTGGTATGAGTTTCCAATGGTTGCTTCTTCGCTTCCATCATAGAAAATTTTATCATTTTTATTATCTAATAAATTTGATAAAGATAGCACTGCCTTATCTCCTAAAGACACATAAAAGCTGCCTAATTTCCCTAAATCATCTTCTTCATATAATAATCCCCACAAGTTTCCAACAACCCCAAAAAAATGTGGATTATCTGTAGCACTGTTTGATAGCGCATAGGCGTATGATTTTGCTATCAAAGAATGATACTTAGAATTTATTTTTACATCATAATGTCTTAACAACTCGACGGTTAAAAATCTAGAAAAATCTGAAGTTTTTTCTGAATATGCGATAATTTTCAATTCTTGTTCGTTAGCTCCAAAATTCCATATTTCTTTATCTGTAACTTCCAAATCAGTTAGAAATAAGGATCTATAGCCTAATTCTCTTATCCTTTTCTCAAGTATATTATCAAATTGTTCATTCATTTTTTTCGATTCATTTTTTTCACATGCAAACACTATAATTAGTAGTAAGCATACTAAGCTTTTCGCTTTATTACTTTTATATATAACTTGCATCTTTATTAACTAAACTTCGAGATACATAACCTCTTATTAGATTTCCAGACATTACAGCTGCTCTACCATGACTATTTAATATAATTCCAGGCTGAGTTTTATCTAACTGTACATGTAACCAATTGGATGAATCATTTAATACCGTCAATGTAGCACCTCTAGGTATATCTGCTAAAATTTGAGAAGCTACCGACTTTCCTGTTCTCAATGCTGCCAATGGTGTGTTATGAATCGTAGCTGGCCATTGAACTGGTAAATCTAGTGTATCTGCTCCTGCAGAGTTCTTCGAGTTATTCCAAATTTTAGCTGCTTTCATAAAGGTTGGACTTGGTAACTCCTTAGTTAATACTTTAAATGGAATTATAGAATGTAAGCCCTTAGCATTTGTTTTCCAGCCCCATCTGACTGATCCATAATATGTACCTTCATGGTTTCCTTTAATTGCTAATGCTGTTGTTTCAAAAATTTGAGAAGAGTTGCTACTCATATTTACACTTCCCACACTTGGAGCATCAGATAATATAGCCGCCTTATTTTTATGGGTTCCTCCAGCATCCGTATAATTATACCCTAACTGATATGTTGCATTCGAAGTTGGGTCAAGTTTAGTCAATCCTACTTTAGTTGGGTTTGCCGTTGTATTATTATCCAATGGAGTATCTTTTAATGTTTCTCCTGCATTCATAATTCTAGACCCATATATAGGATTATTTCTAGCTTTCAGCCTGTCAATATGTGTACCTTCGTTAGATACTCCTTGATCTGGTAGATTCGTCGCATCACCACTCTGAATTGCATGCCCTTTATAAAAATTATCTGAGTTTAAATAAAAAGGAGTCCCGTTATTAATGGCATGATGTGTTTGAGTTAAACCTATTAATTCCGCATCAACAGTATTTTTAGGTTCAAAACGTAATATAATATCTAAACCTCTGCGCCCTCCAGCGCCTGAGGTTAAAGCATAAGTATCATCATAAAACTTACCAAAATTTGTTTCTTGCATTGCCATCTGAACCACATTACTTTTAGCTTGTGCAGTTCGTAACGAACTTCTAATTCCTAAACTAGATGATCTGTATTTTGAAACCGCTTCTCCTCTAGCCGCTTTCTGACCAAAGTTATCTGCCTCGCTTTCCAAACCTTTATTATCATTTATAGCAACACCTTTTTGCAATACTTTCGTAGGTTTTACAACTCCTGCGCGTTGTTGTGCAACGTGTGTAAACTCATGTCCAATTAAGTTTTTTCCTGAAGTTGAACTTGGATTAAATTCGCCTGGCGCAAAATGAACTTGTTCACCTTGTGTAAAAGCACGTGCATTCATTTGAACCGCTTTTTCTGAGTTTGTATGAATTCCTACATTTGAGAAATCGTGCCCAAGGGAACTTTCCATGTTGGATTGTAATTTACTTGGTAAGCTCTTATTTGATTTTCCTGAAGATTTTGGTGGCGTAAAACTATCTTGTGCGCCTTTAGGTTTTACAAACGACTTTCCTTCTTTTCGTTGTATAATCTGGTTTGTTCCTTTCTCATCTTTAGCATTTACTTTTTTCCCTTTCATAAGATACTTTTTATATGCTGATGCAAAAAACAACAACGATACAATGTATTGTTTTCTTGAAGATTATGGTAGGGGAAAAACCCCGTATTTTACATAAACTCTTTTATTTTCTCTCAATTTTCACGTACTTTATGTGATTCTAATAAAAAAACCTTCTAAAAACTATCTATTTTGATCAAAATTGACAGACATATAATTGCAAAACCCGCCTATTTTCATTCCAAAGAATATGAAAGTTTGCAACAAGAAATTAATGACTTTTATAAACTGAACAAAAGCTCACGCGCGCAACGTTCGTATAATGTCAATTACTTTCCTGATGAAGTAATTAATGAATTGATGAAACTATTTGATCACAAATGTGCCTTTTGTGAATCGCACTTAGCGGGAACAAAATCGGGTTATGAATCCTACTTGAGTCGTTTTCGTCCAAGTAACAATGCACAAGGTTTTGATAGCAAAGAAATTGACTACGATCATTATTGGTGGCTAACGTATGAATGGGGAAACCTATATGCTACGTGTCATAGTTGCAGTCGATTCAAGTCAAATGTATTTCCTGTGGAAGGAAAAAGAGCGGCAATTGAAACCAATATTGAAGTAATTTCAGAGAAAGAAGATGCGTACTTAATTGATCCTTGCGTAGATGATCCGAGTCAATTTTTCACGTTTAATTTCGGTACTGGTGAAATTATGCCTTTAGAATTAAAAAATATTTCTTTCTTTTCAAAAATAAAATTCTCGCCAGTTATTGGCGAAATGGTCAAGCAAAAAGCAGAAGCAACGATTCAGATATTAGGATTGAACCGAAAAGATTTGGTAAACGAGCGACAAAATATTGTTGACGACACCAAAAAAGAAATTGAAGGTTTACGAAAAGGCATCAAAAATTCGCATGCAATTGCCGAAGAATGGAATGAAGTCTTAAAAGGAACTTCCAAAAAAAACCATCTGGCATTCCGAAAAGCATTAATTGATTATTATTTAGAAGATAAAAAACTATTTAGTATTCTGTCTAATTTTACAGATCAAATACAATCTTATTACGATCAACAACAGCAACAAATACAACAGCAGCAACAGCAACAGCAGCAACAGCAGCAAGGACAAATAAAAGGCTTTAATCTAAATATTCCTGATGATACATTAGAAAGCATCAGTCCAAGTAATATAGTAAAACCAACTCCTGAAAGTCCTAAAAAAACGACTTCAAAAAAGAAAGACGATACCTTTTATGCGAGTATTCTCAAAAATATATATCTAGATAAAATTGTATTACATAACTTTAAATGTTTCTCCGACTTAACACTTCAAATACCTGATTATGCAGAAGATACAACTTCCGAACCTTGGCTCGTATTTCTAGGAGAAAATGGCGTTGGAAAAAGTTCTGTTTTAAAAGCCATCGCGCTTGCATTAATGGGACAAACGTATTTGGACAAGCTCGGTATCACTGTTGACGATTTACTCAAATACGATGAAACAAGCGGTTTTATTCAAGTATATGGAAAAGGAAGTGATGAATTTTTTGAAATTAAATTCAACAATAAAGACAATAAAATAATCGCTAGTATTGAAAAACCGCCAGCATTTATTATTGGCTACGGCTCTACCCGATTATTACCAATTGGAAATTTGCAACCTGAGAAAAATCATCCAAGTTATTTAAAGGTAAAAAACCTGTTTGATGCTTCTATTTCATTATCAAATGCAAAAGAATGGTTTTTAAATAGCAAACAAAAAACGTTCGATCAAGTTGCAAAAACTCTGAAAAGTCTCTTGTTATTGGACGATTTAGATTCCATTGAGCGAAATGTGAAGAAAAAACAAATCTTCATCAAATATGATAAAACAAAAGATAATATAGATATTAATCATTTAAGCGATGGTTACAAATCCATATTTGCCGTTGCAATTGATATGATTTATACACTTTCGCAAGAAAATGTAGTGTATGAATTGGCAGAAGGAATTGTACTCATCGACGAAATTGGCACACACTTACATCCACGATGGAAAATGGAAATTGTAGAACGCTTGCGCAAAACATTTCCTAAAATTCAATTCATTATTACCACACATGAACCTTTATGTTTACGAGGTTTAAAGGAAAATGAAGTTGTGGTTTTGAAACGTGACGAAGAAAATGCAATCATTGCAATTAGCGATTTACCAAATCCGAGTAGTTTGCGAATTGATCAATTACTAACCTCTGAATTTTTTGGATTGAATAGCACGATGGATTCCAAAACAGAAAAAGAATTTGAGCGCTATTACGAATTGCTCGCTATTGATGAATCGAAACGCACAAAAGGCGAAAAAAACGAAGTTAAAGCGTTACAAAAAATACTACCACAAAAGAAACGTTTAGGAAAAGATGCGCGTGAAGACTTAATGTATCACGCTATTGATGAGTTACTTGCCAAGAAAATGAAAAGCAAAAAGCTCAAAATTGATGACGATAACATAAAGAAAGAAACCATACTCAAAGTACAAGATATTTGGAAAAATATATCCGCAAAAAATAAATTATGATTTTCATAGATAGAAATTTGGTGACAATTCCAAAAATCCTTGAAAATGGAAGTGTCAAATCAAAAAAAGAATTAAAAGAAGTAATCGAACACTTTACAGGTTTAGATAAGCTTAAAACGTATAAAAAATTTAAAGTTTACCGAGATTCATCTGTAAAAAAGAAGTTGATAAAAATGGGAAAAGGCAAATGCGCCTATTGCGAAAGTACATTTTTAAAAACGTATGTTGGTGATATTGAGCATTTTCGTCCTAAAGGAGAAATAGAAGAATTAAAAGCTTCAGGCGACTCAAAACCAGGTTATTATTGGTTGGCAGCGAGTTGGGATAATCTATTATTATCCTGCAGAAACTGTAATCAAAAGTCAAAACAATCTACCTTAAATGTGGAAGAAGCAAAAAGTATGGGAAAAATGAATCAGTTTCCTTTATTTGATGAAGCAAAAAGAGCAAGATCTCATGATACTGATTTGAAAGAAGAAGAAAAAGTACGTTTATTGCTCAATCCGTGTAAAGAAAATCCAGAAGATTATTTCAAATATTATATCAATTCTGGCGTGATGAAACCTAGAAAACGAAAAAAATTTTTAAAACAACGTGCATTGTCATCAATCAAGGTATTTGCGCTGCAACGTGTTTTGTTAGTGCAAGAACGTGAGAAAAAAGCTATTCTTATCAGCGCGCAAATGCAACGCGTAGAAGAAGCATTATTTAATTTTAATGATTTCATAAACGATCCAATTCGCTCTAAGCGATTCTCGGAAGTATTACAACGAGAATTAGTAGTTATTCAAGATTTCTTAAAACCCGAAGAAGAATATTTAGGCTTAGCACGACAAATGATTGGTATGTTTTTGAAGAAAAATTTTCAAATAGACATTAATGCAGCTTGATGAAATGATGTATCAATTTGAAAATTTGAAGATGTATTAATTTGAAAATTACTATTCAGTTTCAATGAAAATTGAGCAAAGCGAAACAAAAGAATAAAGAATAAAGAATAAAGAAAGTTGAGCAAAGCGAAACACAATAACAAGATAAAACCTTAAATTTTTGAACCTTGAATCCTTGAATTGAGCGCAGCGATTAAGCGTAGCGAACCTAGTTCATAATTCGCACCAATAACTCTTTCAACAAATCTCCATTTGGTAAATTACTTGCGCCAACACCTTTACTTTTTACGTCCATTTCCCGTAACGTTGCAATAATTCCGCTGACTTTTTTCATTGGATAATTGCGTGCGGCAGCTTGATATTCTTTCACAAAATACGGGTTAATTCGAAGTATCGAAGCCACATTTCGCGGTGTTTGATCCAGTAAACCATGATATTGCAACAATTGCGAGAAGAAATTAAACAACAACGAAACCGTTACAACCGTAGGATTATCTTTTGGGTTTTCAGCGAAGTACGTGATAATTCGGAATGCTTTTACAACATCTCTATCGCCAATTGCTTTTCGCAACTCAAAATTGTTATAATCTTTACTAATTCCGATGTTTTCTTCAATCAGAATTGGTGTGATTTCACTTCCTTTTGGTAAAATTAACTGTAGTTTTTCGAGTTCATTATTGATTTTACTCAAATTCGTTCCCAAAAACTCTACCAACATTTGCGCGGCTTTCGGCGTAATACTATATTTCTTTCCTGCCAAAACTCTGCGAATCCAATCGGCAACTTGATTCTCGTATAATTTCTTGCTTTCATACATCACGCCATTTTTCGCTGTGACTTTATAAAGCTTCTTACGTTTATCAATCTTTTTGTATTTATAACAAATGACCAAAACCGTAGAAGGTTGCGGATTTTCAATATACGGAGCAAGTTTTTCAATAGTTCGTGACAAATCTTGCGCTTCTTTCACAATAACCACTTGTCGTTCCGCCATCATCGGATAGCGTTTGGCATTCGCTACAATATCATCAATCGTAACATCGCGTCCGTACAAAACCATTTGGTTGAAACTTTTTTCTTCCTCAGCAAGTACTTTTTCTTCAATATATTCGGCAATTTTATCAATATAATAAGCTTCTTCGCCCATTAAAAAATAAACAGGTTTGATGTTTCCCTTTTGTATATCGATGACAATTTGTTTAGCTTCTTCCATTGTTCAGACAAATGCGGAATTGTATTGGTTTTCGATGCACGAATCATTAGTTTTGTGCTATGGAACTCTTAAATTTTCCAAAATATACTTTCCGCTTCAAAAATAGGGAAAATAAAATCTATATTTTTGATGCGATTCGGAAAAAGTTTGTGGTCTTAACTCCTGAAGAATGGGTTCGACAACATACAGTGCAATTTCTAATTCAAGAAAAAAACTATCCGATAAGCTTAATTAATGTTGAGAAAGAACTCATATTCAATGATTTAAAGAGACGTTATGACATTGTAATTTTCAATTCTGACGGAAGTATTTTTTTAGTTGTTGAATGTAAACGAAGTGCAATTGCCATCAAACAAAACACATTTGACCAAATTGCACGCTATAATATGGTATTGGAAGCGCAATATTTAATGGTTACAAACGGTTTGAATCATTTTTATTGCACCATGGATTATGAAGCGAAAAAGTATGATTTTTTGAGAGAATTACCTGATTATCAGTTGTGAGTTGTGAGTTGTGAGTTGTGAGTTGTGAGTTGTGAGAAAAATATTTTAATTAATAACCAAACGTCATTTCGAGTGAAATTCTGAAAGAATTTTGTATCGAGAAATTTCAAATTTAGCATTTATAATTTCAAAATGAAAATTGCCATTATCATACTAAATTGGAACGGAAAACAGTTATTAGAACAGTTTTTGCCTTCTGTGATTGCATTTTCGCGAGAAGCAACAATTTATGTGGCTGACAATGCGTCTTCCGACGATTCTGTACAATATGTAAAAAATCATTTTCCGAATGTGAGAATCATTCAAAATGCTGAAAATGGAGGATATGCAAAAGGTTATAATGATTCATTACCACAAGTTGAAGAAGCAATTTTTTGTTTGTTAAATTCAGATATTGAAGTCACCGAAAATTGGCTTGCTCCCATTCTACCCGAATTTGAATCGAATCCTCAAACTGCGATTATTCAACCAAAAATTTTAGACTTTAAACAAAAAACACATTTTGAATATGCTGGCGCGGCTGGCGGGTTTGTTGACAAATATGGTTATCCATTTTGTCGCGGACGAATTTTTCACACCTTAGAAAAAGATACCAATCAATACAATGACAATGCAACTATTTTTTGGGCTTCTGGCGCGTGTTTTTTCATTCGAAAGGACGTTTTTCACGAATTAAATGGTTTTGATGAAGACTTTTTTGCGCATCAAGAAGAAATCGATTTATGTTGGCGCGCATTTAACTTAGGTTATAAAACAAAATATATTTCTGAATGTGTGGTGTTTCACGTTGGTGGCGCAACATTGAATAGTACAAATCCTAAGAAAACGTATTTGAATTTTAGAAATTCATTATGCATGCTTGCGAAGAATCTTCCGAAAGGAAAATTAATTCCAATTATAGTTTCACGCTTATTTTTAGATGGAATTGCCGCAATTCAGTTTCTTGCAAAATTACAATTCAAGCATTTCGTTGCGGTTTTGAAAGCACATTTTCACTTTTATGCACGATTGCCTAAAATGTTGAAAAAACGTGGAGAAAGTCAACAATCAGCATACTTCCAAGAGAAATCAATTGTGTATTCTTATTTCTTAAAGGGAAAGAAAACGTATTCGGAGTTGTAATTTGTTTTTTTTGCACTGTTGTCATTCCTGCGCAGGCAAGAATCCATGATGAATTTTGAATAAATAATAGTGAACTAAATGAAAATAGTAATTCAAGTTTTTTTGATGGTCGTTTTTGCAAATTCAGTATTTGCTCAAAACCCCGTTATTATTGAAGTGAAGAAAAAGGATCGGCGGGTAATTGAGAGAAAAAAAAATAACGAAAAACGAAACCTATTTGTTAACCGTCATGTTGATTCTCTAAATAATTTTAAAGTTACTGATAGCTGTGTGTTACCAGATTTTTTTACTAATTCAAATTTTGATCAACAATATGGAGGTCAATTTATGCAGGGAATACATGGTAGAATTTCATTGAGAAAGTTTATTATTGACAAACTAACAAATTACAACTTACTGTTGTATGTGGTAAAAAGTAAAGATAAAAGAATTAAGAAAAAGTATAAAGGAAAGGCGAAAAGATTTTATTTGGATTATAGCAAAATTCCCTTTGAACAATACAGTACTTTCGAATTAGTAGATATGAGACTAGATGAGTTGGACAATGAACAAAATGCTGGAATAAAAAATAATTGAAATCGTACTAAACAATATCAATAAAATAATACCGTTAAGTATCGAATTGTCTACCATTTTGGCAATAAAAAATACTGTTTTCTGAAATGTTAAAAAAACTTGTCATTATAGTTCTAAAACTTTGTTAATACTTGTTAAGTGACTCGCTTTTTTAATACTTTTGAGTAAAATTTGAAAAAACCGTTTTAACATATAAAATTAAGATTTATGAAGAAAATACTTTTCCTGACAGTAACGCTGTCCATTTTAGTATCATCGTGTGTTTCTAAGAAAGAGTTTATAGCTTTAGAAGCAAGACACAAAGAGACCAAAGATTTATTAAATTCCGCAACTGTAAAATTAAATTCTTGTTTGGAAGAAAAAGCATCTTCTTCTGCAAGAGCAAATGCATTACAAGATCAGGTTGTAGATTTGAGAAAAGCAAACAGTGATTTAAAGGAAAACACTCAAAGTTTGATTCAAAACACAAGAGATATGACTGTTTTGACAACGAAAGGTGCTGAAAACCTTGAGAAATCATTGGAAAGCATGAAAGAGAAAGATTTGAAAATTTCACGTTTGCAAGATGCACTGAACAAAAAAGACAGTGTAACCTTAGCAATTGTTTCTAGCTTGAAAAAAGCCGTTGGAATTGATGATCCAGATATTGAAATCAACGTTGAAAAAGGCGTTGTATTTATCTCAATTGCTGATAAATTATTATTTACAAGCGGAAGCTACAACGTAACTACAAGAGCGAAAGAAGTATTAGCAAAAGTAGCGAAAGTTGTAAACAGCAAGCCCGATTTTGAATGCATGGTGGAAGGTCACACAGACAACGTTCCATATAACAAAGGTGTTTTGATTGACAACTGGGATTTAAGTGTAAAACGATCTACTTCAATTATTCGTGTATTGCAAGAATTGGGTGTAAACCCAAGTCAATTAATTGCGGCTGGAAGAAGTCATTATGTTCCATTGGTGGAAAACGATACCGCAGCTAACAAAGCGATAAACAGACGTACGCGTATTGTTGTATTGCCAAAAATTGATCAGTTCTATGAAATGATTGAAAAAGAAATGAAAAGTCTTTCTGCGGAAGGAAAGTAATCTAAAATTAAAATTATTGAAAAGAGCGTTCAAATTGATTTGGACGCTCTTTTTTTGTTTTAAATCTAATTGAAAATTTATTTCTGCCACGAATTCACTAATTATTTTTAGTTGAGTTATCGGTATAAATTACAAAGTTACGCTAGTGAAAGGCTAAAATTCTAAGAGCATTAGCGATTCTAATAATCTAAGAGCGAAGCATATCTAAGAATTCGAGCCATGCTAGAACAAGTTTAAACAAAATTGTTCTAGCGGTGTGTCGTCAAAACCTTGAATTATTGAATCATTGAATTTTTGAATTGAGCGAAAGCGATACTAAACCGAAATACTCTGCGGATGCTGAATGCGATTCTCAGGATCTAATTGTTGCTTTATTTTTTTTAATTCAGGAAGATACTTTCCGTAATATGAAGTTTCAAAATCTTTAAAATTAATATCAGGATAATTGCGATAATGCGCGCGAATTCCATGTTTGTAAAAACGATCTTGCACGGTTTGAAACGCTTCTAGTCTACTCGCTTCTTGCGAAGGTTTATCCCAATACGATTGTAATTCTGACAAATACGGATAGCTTCTGTGTGGAAATACCGAACGTTTTTCTGAGGAAGCCGAATTTATATTTCCACCAAGCGTATTCACTTGATAAATCAATCCTCTTGTTGAAATTACTTTGGAAATAACATCATCCAAACAACCTTCAATTTCAGCGAAATCTTTGTACAATCCTGCGCAAGCATTTTTAAAATACAACGGAGTTTGTACGCCATAAAATGTTTTTAACGCTCTTGCTAAAGGTCTTTTGCTTCCAATAGTTGCTTTATCTGAAATTTCTTTGAGCGCATTGTACATTTCTAATACGCCTTTATTGTCGTCAGCGTAATTTGTAATCAAAACCGTCAATGTTTTTCCGTTCAATACAAATGCCGCAAAAGCAGTATTTGGCAATTTTTTGGTATATGTAAACCAAGTTTCTAGTAATTTTTTTGCTCTGTCAGTTGTGAGTTTATACGCTTTACATCGATACGCTTGAAAAAATATTGGTGCTTGGTAGGTTCTAAATTTCATTTTAGTAACAACACCAAAATTTCCGTTTCCTCCACCTTTACAGGCTTTTAAAATAGCAGAAGTTCCACTTTCGTGATGAATGTTTCCTTTTCCATCTACCAAAGTAATTGCTTCTAAACTATCGCACGTTAAGCCATATTTACGACTAAAAAAGCCGTATCCGCCACCTAATGTCAAACCTGCAATTCCAACAGTTGCACACGAACCTGAAGGCAAAATTCGCTGTTTTGGTAATAGTTCGTTGTACAATTCTTTCAAAATACAACCTGTTTCCACAGTCAAACTATGATCTGGATTCCATTGCATTTTTTTCATGGAAGAAACGTCAACAACCAAACCGTCGTTGGTACTTGAAAATCCTTCAAAGCTATGTCCGCCACTTTTGACGACAACTTTTAAATCTTTAGAATTTGCAAATTTTATAGCATCTACAACACCTTGTGTGCTGAAACATTGCGCAATAAACGTTGGTGCTTGCTGAATTCGTTTGTTAAATCGAATTGCTAAATCTTGATATTCTGCATCCGCTTTTTGGTAGAGTTTTATGTTTTCTGGAAGCAATTCAGGCATTGTTGGAACTTCTTCTTTTTCAATTTCTTTTTCAGAAGATGTTCCTTTTTGCTGTTTTGCATCATTTGCACATGACCAAACTGTATAACCGATTCCGCCTAATAAAATTAATTTTGAAAAGTCTCTTCGATTATAATTTGCCATTAGCGATAAATATTTCGTTCGTTTAGTGCTTTATGGTATTTCGCGGCGTTTCTTTCATGCTGACGATTTGTTTTGGCAAAATTGGAATATCCAGAAAAATCTTCTTTTGCACAGAAAAAGATATACTCGTGCTTTTCATAATTCAAAACTGCATCAATATATTGCACCGATGGAATATAAATTGGTCCTGGCGGCAATCCTAAATTTTTATAGGTATTGTATGGAGAATCGAGTTCTTTATCTTTATTTAAAATTCTTTTGATTTCAAAATCGCCCAAAACCCACTTTAATGTCGGATCTGCATCTAGCGGAATTCCTCTGCGAAGTCTGTTCACATAAACGCCTGCAATTGTTGGTGCTTCGTCCATTTTAATGGTTTCACAAACCACAATGGAAGCCAATGTTGAAACTTCTGCTTGTGATAAACCAAGTTCTTTTGCTTTCGCTTTGCGTTCTGCTGTCCAAAAACGTTTGTATTCTTTGGCTAATTTGGCAAGTAAATCATCTGCAGAAATATCCCAATATACATTATATGTATTCGGAATAAACATTGTATTTATGGTTGTTGGCGTAAATCCGAACTTGCTGGTGTAGTTTTCGTCTGTAATTAGTTTAAGAATGTCGTCGGCAGTCAACTCAATAGTAATCGCAATTTTTTCCGCCAATTCTTTCTTTGTTCGCGCGTTGTTGAACGTAACTTGCGTTTCTTGTTCGCCATTTCCTTGACGTAAATCTTCAAGCACTTTGCTGTACGTTACATCTTTTGGAAACGTATATTTTCCAGCTTCAAGCGTTTCTTGTTTCAAATTACGAAAAGCGGCATATGCTTTAAATTTTTCAACATCAGCAACAATTCCTTTTACTTTTAAACTATCTAAAACTTCGGCAAACGTTGCACCAGATGACACATAAAAATTCGTGTCTTCAGTAATAGAAACCGTTTTATTTCCGTAGAAATACATAGATGCTTTTGGATATACAAATACAGATGCAATTCCTATAATTACAGCCATAATTATTGTCACAACTGCTATTTTACTACTTTTTTTATTCATAAATATCTATAAATCAATTTTAAAGAATGATATCAATATCTCCTTTTCCTTCTCGAATAATTTCTGGTTCGTCACCAGATAAATCTATAATTGTAGACGCAATATTGTCTCCGTATCCGCCGTCAATTACGGCATCAACTAAATTGTCCCACTTTTCCAAAATCAACTCTGGATCGGTTGTATATTCAATAATATCATCTTCATCACGAATGGAAGTAGAAACAATAGGATTTCCCAAAGCTTGTACAATGGCACGTGCAATATTGTTATCTGGCACACGAATTCCGACTGTTTTTTTCTTTTTGAATACTTTTGGAAGATTGTTATTTCCAGGCAAAATAAATGTGTACGGACCTGGCAATGCTTTTTTAAGAATCTTGTACGTCGCTGTATCAATCTGACGCACAAAATCGCTAATATGACTTAAATCATTACAGATAAAAGAAAAATTTGCCTTTTCGAGCTTGACTCCTTTTATACGCGCAACGCGTTCCAACGCTTTTGTGTTTGTAATATCGCAACCCAAACCATACACTGTGTCGGTAGGATAAATAATCAATCCACCTTTGCGGAGAATGTCCACAACTTTCTTGATTTCCTTCGGATTTGGATTTTCGTTATATAATTTTATAAATTCAGCCATACCATAATGTATATAGGTTTCACAAAAGTAATTGATTTTTGGTAATAATACACAGTGTCAAATTAATCAATATTTCTGTATTAAAAAATAATGATTATTAGGAATTTAAGAACTTGATTATGAATACTGTTGGTGTAATTATAGTTAAAAATAACTTTAAGTCAATATTAAGAGTTTGCCATACTTTTTTTTAAGATATTGCGTTTTATAATACAATCAATTCTACGTTATGAGAAAATTTGTGTACACAGGGATTTTAAGTCTTTTTATTTTATTGAATTATTCATGCAATTCAGAAGATTCTGATTTGAATATTACACCTTCAGATCCTACTTCTTCTACGATTACAGCAGCAACATTGTTGAATGTTTCGTATGGCTCAGATTCGGATCAAGTATATGATATTTATTTACCGCAAAACAGAACGCTTTCTACGAAAGTGATGATTTTAGTACATGGCGGCGGTTGGACAACTGGCGATAAAACCGATATGAATGATTATGTTGAACAAATACAACAAGAGTTACCAACGTATGCAATTGTAAATATTAATTATCGATTGGCAAACCAAACTACTTCGCCTTTTCCAATGCAATTAGACGATATTACTACGATTGTAAACGACTTAAAAACGAAAAATGAAACATATATTATTTCAGAAGATTATGGATTTGTTGGTATTAGTGCTGGCGGGCATTTGTCACTTTTGTGGAGTTATGCCTACGATACGCAAGCAGATGTAAATATGGTGGCAAGTATTGTTGGACCTACAAATTTAGCGGATGAAGCGTATTTGAATAATGCCGATACAACGATTCAAGCATATATTGATTTGTTTGGAATTGATTTAGTGATCCCTTTTTTAGAAAATTTTAGTCCATATCACAAAGTTACGGCAGCTGCGCCACCAACTACTTTATTTTATGGCGGACAAGATCCGTTGATTCCAAATTCGCAAGGAATGGATTTAAGTGATCGTTTAACGCAACTTGGCGTATCGCATGAATTTACATTTTATCCGCAAGAAGGTCACGGTTGGACAGGACAGAATTTGTTTGATACGTGGACGAAATTGAAGGCTTTTGTTATTGAAAATCATTAGATCGCTTCGCTTTTAGAAACGCTGCGCTGTTAGATCGCTTCGCTCTTGGTATTTTAGTATGTGAATTATTTCTCGATTGAATAAACTTATAAACCCTTCAACTTTTAAACTATAATTTGCTGTTAGTTTTTTCGTTATTTGTGTTTTTGTTCATTTGTTTCTTCACTTTTACATTTAATATTTTGAGTTTTACATTTACAATTTAAAAAACGTCATTGCGAGCGATAGCGAAGCAATCTGCTAGTCGAGAAACAGATTGCCACAAGTTTTTTCAAAACTTTCGCAATGACGGAAAGATTAAAATCTTAAAGTTTTCTTAAAAATGGTATAAAAATTGATTGCTATTCAAAACACATTAGTCTCAAAAACCGATTTTATGAAAAATTTTTTACTATTAATTTGCTTGCTATTACTTACCACATTCAGCAACGCACAAGAACCGCCTGTATTGAAAACAGGGAAAACACAAGTTGGATTATCTTCTTTAGATATTACTGTCGAAATTGTTGGAAATATTGCCACCACAACGTTTGACATGTTGTATTACAATCCCAAAAACGAAGTATTGGAAGGCGAATTGTCTTTTCCTTTAGGAGAAAATTTTAATGTTTCTCGCTTTGCGCTAGATGTAAATGGCAAACTCCGAGAAGCTGTTGTGGTTGATAAAGAATTAGGTAGAATTGCTTTTGAAGCTGTCGTTCGCCGAAGAGTTGATCCTGCGTTGCTTGAAAAAGGAACGGGAAATAATTACAAAGCACGCATTTATCCTATTCCTGCCAAAGGTTACAAACGTGTTGTGTTGGCGTATGAACAGGAACTCATTAATAAAAAAGATGGTTTTTATTTTGATTTACCTTTAAATTTTAAAAATAAACTAGACAAATTCAACCTAGAAATTACCGTTTTTGAACAAGAAGATTCTCCGGTTATTGAAGAGGGAAATGTTTCTGGCTTGAAATTTGAAAACTGGCAACGTAATTTTAGAACGAAAGTTCAAAAGGAAAATTATACACCAAATAAGAGCATTCTCATTAAAATTCCAACGAAAGTAGATTCTAAAAAAATAGTTATTTTCGATGATTATTTTTATGCACATACCATCTTAAATCCTAAGAAAAAAATTAGAAAGAAAGCAACCGAAATTACCATTTTTTGGGACGCTTCTCTTTCCATGAAAGATAGAGATCTTGCTAAAGAAATTGAACTTTTAGACAGGTATTTTTCATACATAGAAAATGTAAAAGTTCATTTCAAATCGTTTAGTAATGTGTTAGTTACAGAAAAAACATATAACATTCGCAATGGAAATTGGAACGATTTAAAATCTGAACTCAAAAATACTATCTACGATGGCGGAACAAATTATACGATTAAAGATGCTAAACATAAAAATGTTGATCTTGTATTATTATTTTCTGATGGAATTCAGTCGTTAAGTGATGAAACGTATACTTCAACAATTCCATTAATTGCTGTAAATAGTTTGACAAAATCGAATCATGCAGCTTTGAACAAGATGGCGCAAATTTCAAATGGAACGTATCTAAATTTAACTTCAAAAACTGCGTTAGAAGCTTTTTCTGATTTAAAATATGAACAATATCGTTTTTTAGGTTTTACATCCAATGCAAAAAACATAGATGTTTATCCTAATATGCCTGTCAATGTTGGAAATACGTTTTCCATTGCTGGAAAAAATATCAACAATAGCGATAGTGTTATTTTACATTTTGGATACGGAACAACGGTGGAACAAAGTGTTGTGTTAAACCTAAAAGATGGACAGAAAAATGTAACAACTGTTCCACGAATGTGGGCGCAAAAAAAGTTGGTGTATTTACAGAAAAATGCTAAAGAAAATAAATCTCAAATTGTCAATTTAGGAACTAACTATGGTTTGGTTACCGATTATACTTCGTTGATTGTGTTGGAAGCTGTGATGGATTATGTTCGTTATAAAATTGAACCGCCAGCAGAATTATTAGAAGAATACAATAAAATTTTAGCTGATATTGAATTGAATAAAAAGAAATATCCTAACGGAATGCCGCCGCCAATTCATGAGTTAATTGATGTTGTTGAAGATGATATGGAAATTGAAGAATCTGTAATAGAATTTAGAAGTACAAATTCTTTTAGAGGAAATACAAATACTCAAACTTCATTTCAGTTCGATACTACCGATGAAGTACAAACGCAAAGTTTAGTACCAAACAGAATTTTAAATGTGGAAGCTGATAAAGATATAGAAATTGAAGAAGTTCCATTTTCTATCATAGAAGATTCGCCAGTTTTCCCAGGTTGTGAAAGTATTGGTAATAGAAGCGATCGTAAACGCTGTTTTTCTCAAAAAATACAAAAACACGTGGAAGCTAATTTTAATATGGCTTTAGTTAGCACGCTCAATTTACCTGAAGGAAGACAACGTGCAACTGCAATGTTTACGATTACTGAAACTGGAACTATTGAAACTATTTTGGTTCGATCGTCACATGAACGTATTTCAGAAGAAGTAAAGCGTGTGTTGCGTTTATTACCACAAATGACACCTGGACAACAACGGGGAAAAAAGGTAAGTGTTCGATATACATTACCGATTATTTTTACTATAAATGCAAACGGAAATACGATTACGCAAACAGCACAATCACAACAAAATGAAACTGTTATAAAAAAACCTCGCAAACCTAAAATTCGATTTCAAGTTGATGATTTAACAGTAAACACAGTATATGTCAAAGAATTGCGTCAGTTTAAAACCAAAGAAGAAGCGTATGATTTTTACCTAATTCAGCGTACAAAATATGTTGGTATTCCTGCGTATTATGTAGATGTTTCTAATCTTTTTAGAGATGAATTTAAAGCGCATGATTTTTCGGAGCGAATTGCCTCAAATATTGCCGAAACCGACTTTGATAATTATGAATTATTGAAAGTATACGGCTATCAATTACAAGAAAATAATCAAAATTGGTTAGCCGTTTTTATATTTAAACGTGTGTTGGAATTGCGTTCGGAAGATTCACAATCATATCGTGATTTGGCATTGGCGTATGAAAATGTAGGCAAATGTCAGGAAGCTTTTGATTTGTTTGAAGGTATTATTTCTGGGGAAATTTACAAGAATGCACACAGACGTAATTTTGCAAGTGTGAAACAAATTGCATTGAACGAAATTCATCATTTGACTGAAAATTATAAAGGTGATATCGATACGAGTGCGCTCGATAAAACAAGCGTTCCGAAAGAAACTTTTGATGTCAGAATCGTAGTCGATTGGAATCATAATGATACAGATATTGATTTACACGTGATTGATCCGAATTTGGAAGAATGCTCGTATAAACACACTAGAACAAAGATTGGTGGGAAAATTTCGCAAGACATGACGCAAGGTTTTGGTCCAGAAGAATTCACGTTGAAAAACGCTATAAAAGGCGATTATTTTGTGAAGATTAAATACTTTGGTGATCGTTATCAAAAAATAGAGAATCCAACTTTTATGAAAGTGACTTTATACAAATATTACGGAACGAAGAAAGAAACCAAAGAAGTGAAAATTATTCGTTTGGCGGAATCTAATGAGAAGTTGATTGTAGCGAAATTGAGGTTTTAGGTATTCACTTCGACTCCGCTCAGTGTACTGCTTTTAGGTTTTTAGAAACGTCATTGCGATGAACGAAGTAATCTGTTGCTCAATAAAAAGATTGCTTTGCTATCGCTCGCAATGACGCTTCTGAAGTATAACTAAACGTCCGTTCGAGTAAAATCTTGAAAAGATTTTGTATCGAGAACAACTTTGGATTTCTGAGCTGTTCTCGATACAAATTTGTTCCACAAATTCACTCGAACTGACGGTTTGTGCTATTAAGAAAAACAATAATATTCAAATCAAAAAAAATCATATCTTACATCAAACATTAAAACAAACTTAACATGCGTTTAAAATTCATTACAACTCTATTTTTTAGTCTTTTCATTTTAGTAGGATATTCTCAAGATGGCGACGTTGCCAAAAAAGGACAAGACGTTTCTGACCTAGTATTTACAGTAGAAAATGGCAAAGAAATTAAATTATCCGATTATAAAGATAAAGTCGTATTTATTAACTTTTTCGCGAATTGGTGTGGACCTTGCAAATTAGAAATGCCATATTTAGAAAAACATGTTTGGTTAAAACATAAAGACAATAAGAATTTTGCCATGTTTGGATTTGGTCGCGGAGATAATCTAGCGAAAGTGCGAAAATTTCAAAAAGATTTTAAAGCTACATTTCCAATGCATCCAGATGCTTCCAAAGCGATTTACAACAATTTTGCAACGAAATATATTCCACGAAATTATATTATTAAAAATGGTAAAATCGTTTATGCTTCTACCGGGTTTTCAGAAGAAGAATTTGAAAATATGATTGAATTGTTGGATACACTTTTAAAAGAATAATACATTGTGGAAACAATTCACTTTCCTTATTTTAAATGTTAAATGCTAAATTTTAAATTAATTTTCTCACTCATAAACTAATAAACTCAAGAAACAACTTTCAACTTCGCAAAACGCAATAATAACTTCTTGATTCCGCCAACTTGAAAATTAATTTCTGCTTTTCTGTCTGCGCCAACGCCATCAATTTTTAGAATTTCTCCACGCCCAAATCGCGTGTGTTCTACGATGGTTCCTGGAGTTAAATCGCCATCAAATAAACTTGGACTTGCTGGAGCAGCATCCGAAGAAGATGGTTTTAGTTTACGTAGTTTCCGAACTTGTTCTGGTGATGGACTACCAACAACTGGCGGACGACCTGTTTTGGGTTTTTGTAAACGCAATTTGCTTTTGTCTACTTCGCCAAAAATATCATTGTCAATTAATGGCTTGTAACGATAACTATCAATTGGCGTGATGTAATCTAAATATTTATCATCAATTTCTTGAATGAATCTACTTGGTTCGGCATCGACCAATTTTCCCCATCGATAACGACTTAACGTATACGTTAGATACGCTTGTTTTTCTGCGCGCGTCAACGCCACATAGAATAAACGACGTTCTTCTTCCAGTTCGCTTCGTGTATTCATACTCATTCCGGAAGGAAATAAATCTTCTTCCATTCCGACAATATATACATGCGGAAATTCTAGTCCTTTTGCCAAGTGAATCGTCATTAAAGCAACTCTGTCGTCGTCTCCTTTGTCATTATCCATGTCCGTAGCAAGTGCAACATCTTCTAGAAATTCTGCCAAAGCTCCTGTCGCATCAACGACTTCTATTTGTCCTTCTACGAAATCTTTGATCCCATTTAGTAATTCTTCTATATTCTCAATACGTGCAATTCCTTCAGGCGTTCCATCTTTTTTAAGTTCTTGAACTAATCCTGTTTTTTTAGTAACATGCTCCGTTAATTCGAATGCATTTGCACCTTCACTCATAATCTGAAAACTTTTAACCATCGTGGTAAAGTTTTCTAATTTATTTTTGGTTCCGCTATTTATTTTTAGATCGATCTTAGAAATGTTTTCCATTACTTCGAACATAGAACGTCCGTAATGTTTGGCTGCAACGACTAATTTATCAATCGTAGTTTGCCCAATTCCACGCGCAGGATAATTAATCACACGTTTTAAACTTTCTTCATCTTTCGGATTCACAATTAAACGCAAATATGCCAACACATCTTTGATTTCTTTCCGTTGATAGAATGATAAACCGCCATAAATTCGATACGGAATGTCACGCTTTCGCAACGCATCTTCCATTGCTCTCGATTGTGCATTGGTGCGATATAAAATAGCAAAATCGCCATTGTGTAATTGTTCGCGCATTTTGGTTTCAAAGATAGAACCTGCTACAAAACGTCCTTCTTCTCCATCGGTTGCACTTCGGTTGACTTTTATTTTTCCGCCATCATCATTTGCAGTCCAAACGACTTTATCAATTCTAGTTTTATTCTGCTCAATTACTGAATTTGCCGCTTCTACAATGTTTTTGGTCGAACGGTAATTTTGTTCCAAACGATACATTTCAACATTGTCATAATCTTTCTGGAAGTTTAGAATGTTGTTGATGTTTGCACCACGAAAGGCATAGATACTTTGAGAATCATCTCCAACGACACAAATATTTTGAAAACGATCTGCCAAAGCCTTAACAATCAAGTATTGCGAATGGTTTGTATCTTGATACTCATCTACCAAAATGTAGCGAAAACGGTTTTGATATTTCGCCAACACATCTGGAAAACGGTTTAGTAATTCGTTGGTTCTGAGTAGTAAATCATCAAAATCCATCGCGCCAGCTTTAAAACATCGATCTACATATTCTTTGTAAATCTCGCCCATTCTCGGACGTTTTGCCATCGCGTCAGCTTCGACTAAATCTGCATTGTTAAAATATGCTCTAACTGTAATTAAATTGTTCTTGAAAGAAGAAATTCGCGAACGCACTTGTTTATATTTATAAATATCTTTGTCAAGTTGCATTTCCTTGATGATGGAACGAATTAGACGTTCAGAATCTTGTGTATCGTAAATGGTAAAGTTGCTTGGATAACCGAGTTTGTCCGCTTCAAAACGTAATATTTTTGCAAAAATGGAGTGAAATGTTCCCATCCACAGATTTTTTGCTTCGCTTCCACCAACAATATCCGCAATACGCTTTTTCATTTCACGCGCGGCTTTGTTGGTAAACGTTAACGCCAATATACTAAACGCATCTACGCCTTGACTCATTAAATACGCAATGCGATATGTAAGTACTCTCGTTTTTCCAGAACCTGCGCCTGCAATGACCATTAACGCACCATCTTTGTGAATTGCCGGCGCGCGTTGTGCATCATTTAGTTGAGAAATGTAGTGTTGAATGTCTTGCTCCATAATTACTCCAAAAATAAAACACTCAACTCGCTATTACAACTGTTTTTTATTCTTTATTGAAAGATTAAAGAATTGAACGATTAAATGATTACGGAATTGAAAGATTAAATGATTGAAGAATTAAAAAAACTGTTAACTGAAAACTGCCTACTGCACTTTTATATTTAAAATTTAGACTTTAACATTTAGCATTTACAAAGAGCGTTCTCTAATTTTCTCTGCGCGTTTTATTTGAAATGGTGTAAACCAATCCCAACTGATTCCAACGGAAATTTGATTGCCCGAATCGACAAAACGATAGTTGTAATTGTCATGTCCATAGATGTAACTCGCAAAGATTCCTATGTTACTATCAAATGGATAAAGTGTTAGTGTAGTTTCACTTCGTAACGGTTCAACAAAAGGATGCGCACCTTGAATGATTTCAAATTTTTGTTCAAAAGCATAGCGTAAATCAGGTTTCCACGCATGCACAAATTCATATCCTAAACTGAATCTATTTCTACCATAAATATTAATGTCAAAGTCTGAAAAACCACCAAAATCAAACAGCCATAAAAATCGATTGTGATATAGTTCCCAAGAAGTTGTAAACGAATGTACTTTGTATGGTTTGTCAAATTCATTCAAATTATTGAATCTAAAATTAAAAGAAAACTTTGTTGTGTTTGTAGAGAAGTTTCCGTTATTTCTATTTAGCAAATCGGATAAATTTGTATCATCTGTAATTGTTGCATGAAAGTCAGTACACGCGACAGATTCGTCATCTTCACCAGCTAAAAAAGCACAACCAGATTGTCCGTTGGAATAATGACCGCTTTCAACTGCCCAAGCAAAAAAGTTGTTACTTTTCGTTTTTACCAAACGTTGCCAACCAAACATAAAACGATACGAAGGCGTTTTTACTGGTTTGGAATCTTCTGCATACATGCGAATATGTGGTTGAAATGTAATGTATATAGCGTCGCTCGGTTTTTCAATACTGTTTTGCATCACGCTTCGCATATCATTGTAAATACTATAATATACCGTTGGTTTTGCGTCGAAAAGTATATCTTCCTTTGCGTTATTATTCGTCAAAAATCCAAATGTTGGTTTTACTACAATCGGATAGTAATCTGTAAACGCATTGTTATCAGCTTCATTATTGTTTTGAGAAAAACCCGTAAAGATAATTCCTATTAATAGAAAGATGAATACTATTTTTTTCATGATGGCAGTATTTTGGACTTTGTAAAAGTATTGTTTTTAGGAATGAATACAATCACTACATATATTGATTTTGAAATAAATAGTTGGTGATTCTTAATGTATTCAAAAATTACGTAAAACTACGTTGCAAGAACTCTCAAATATTTCATTAATTTTAGAAAAAAATAATTACATGGGTTATCCAAAAGAAATCTTGATTCTCAGACATGCTGAAAAACCTGCTGATGCAAGTAATGAAAACTTATCTATTAAAGGATATGAACGTGCGGCGGCACTCGCCTATTATTTGCCTGATGCTTTCGGTACTGTTGATCATATTTTTGCGGCTGGCGTTGGACTTAAAAGTCATAGCGAACGTCCACGTGAAACTATTACACCATTGGCAAAACGACTTGGCAAAAAAATACATGACAGTTATTTAAAGTATCAATATCAAGAGATGATTGATCATATTTTTGGTGATGATACGTATACAGATTCAACTATTGCAATTGCTTGGCAACATACTGATATTGAGGATATTTCAACAGCATTTGGCGCGCAAAAAGTTCCAACCAAGAAATGGCCAGAAGATTGTTTTGATTTGGTTTGGAAACTTACACTGAATGAAGATAAAAGTTATGCCTTGACACAAATTCCGCAGTTGTTAATGCATGGAGACTCAGACGATATTATTGTAGATCCTGTAAAGTTTTCTTTCTGTGAAGAACTACAGACCATTAGTGCATTGGATTTATGCGGAATGAAACCTATGCAACCTGCAGGGAATTTTCCGAATATTGCAATGACTTGTATTTTTAAAATTCCAGATTCACATCTTCCAAAAGGAATGACGGAACAATATATTTTTGTTGGTGCCGGTTTTTTATTGAGTGAAACTGCTATTATCAACAATGAAATTGCTGCGGTTTTAAACGTTGCGTACGATGTAAATGATGCAGAAGATTTGCAAATCCCATTCTCTGATCCAGCAGTAGATAAAAGAGCCGCTTTGCCTTTTCCGT
This sequence comes from Kordia antarctica, assembly GCF_009901525.1. Lineage (NCBI taxonomy): Bacteria > Pseudomonadati > Bacteroidota > Flavobacteriia > Flavobacteriales > Flavobacteriaceae > Kordia > Kordia antarctica. Next base: position 257,583 of record NZ_CP019288.1, on the reverse strand, counting down.
TGGCTTCAAACGAGAAGTATTATTTGAATCAATTGGCAAAGGTTGGTTTGGTTGATGGAAACGAAAATGATATGATGACATTGGTTTCGGCGGTTTTTGAAGCAGATCAATTGTTGAATTTTCCATCGCCAACAAAACAAAAAGATGATGGAATGGTAAACTTTTATGCGCAAGGAAATTTAATGATTCATTGTCATGATGGCGGAAGTCGTTCGGTAACAATTACCGCATTGTATTTATATTACAAATTTTATGTAAATACGGACACTACTTTCCAACAAGTATATAAAAGTATTATTTGCTTGCGCTGGAATTATTCTACTAATAATCATCCAACACAAGGAATTTGCGAAAATGCATATGAAGTATTGAATACGTTTGAAGCGTTATTTCCAGAACCAATTCGTAAAATGTCGAAAGTTTAAACTGAAAAAACAACCAACTAAAACTACACTATTATGTCACAAACATTTTGTGAAGAATTATATAACATTAAACAACAAGATTCTCCTGATTTACCAGGTTTTTGTTCTGTTAAGCAACCTTGGATACGACCTACGAATCTTCAAGAGTCAAACATAATGACGCCTATTTTTCAAATACCAAATGCATCAGTACCTAAAGGACTTGAAGTACAATATATTTATGTTGGTATTGGTTATGGTTTGGAACAGAATCTAATATCTCCTAATACTATTGCTGGTGTTTTAAATGTTGCTTATGATGTGAATGATCCTGCTGATTTACAAAATGCATATGATCCTACTGACCCAGAAATCATAAAAATTTTTGATGAGGAACTTGGTATTTGGTATTTTCCATCATTGCTTAGTAAAGTTGCACTTGTTGATGGAAATGAAAATGAAATGATGACATTGGTATCTGCTATTTATATGGCAGATCAGTTGTTAAATTTTCCTTCACTTACGGAGCAAACACAAGAAACTACTAAAAACCCTGGAGATCCGATGACTAATTTTTATCAGCAAGGAAATCTATTCATTCATTGTCATGATGGCGGAAGTCGTTCGGTAACTATTACAGCCTTATATATTTATTACAAGTTTTTTGTTGGACAATATACTTTTCAAGAAGTATATCAGGAAGTTATTTGTGCACGCTATCTTGAAGCCACAAACCATGTGCCAACGCAAGGAATTTGTGAGAATGCATACGAAGTTTTAAGTAGATATAAAGAATTATTTCCGAAACCAGTTTGCAACTAAGAATGCAACCTATTATAATTTAAAAAAACAAAAGAACTTTCACGAAACTGGAGGCTTTTTTTCTAATAGATAAGCCTAGTCCTAAATTGAGTTTACTATATCTTTCAAATTATCCCAAGACCATTTTATAATTTTATGCCCTTTTAATTCTTTAGGAATTTTACATTTTTTATGCTTAAAAATATGCATTCCGTAAACTGGTATTGCTTCTTCTTTCGCGCACTTTATTTCCCATATTGCACCTTTAGATTGTTCCAAATTATCACTTATCAAAACCAACAATCCATCACAGGTTTCTATCCTTTTCTTGCACTCTGCTTTCCATTTATCATCATCCCAAGCTTCTCTAACTGACATATCAACAAAAGAGAACGGTGATCTATCATTTTCAGATTGTTCCACAAGATAATCTCTATATTTTACGTCCTTCATTGAAAAACTTATAAAGACTTTTTTATCTTCAACTTCTTCTTCTGAATTATTATAAATCACTTTAGCTATAACAGCAATTGCTCCTAGTCCTAATAAAAATGGTAACATATTTTGATTATTTTACATAAAACAATGTAAGAATTAATGTGTGAAATTTTATTAAGTAATAATTAATGTTGTTAACTGCCTTTTCCACAAAAAAATGTTATTTGTTAATTAAATATAGTCTTGGTTATAATAAGAATACTTATTATCTTTTCTAAATGAAGTTTGACAAACAAAAAAATTGAATATCTTTGAAATTGTACGCACAAACTATGTTTATAACTATCCAATCTTACAATACTATGAAAAAACTACTTTTCGCAATCTTTTTTCTATCCTTTTCTTTCGCGCAAGCACAAGACGTATTTGAAAAAGATATTGATGCTATTGAAGCAAAATTAATTGAATGGCGACGTGATTTTCACCAAAATCCAGAATTATCTAATAGAGAATTTAAAACCGCTGAAAAAATAGCAAAACACCTGAGAGCTTTAGGCTTAGAAGTACAAACCAATGTTGCACATACTGGTGTTGTTGCCATTTTAAAAGGCGATCTTCCCGGAAAAGTATTAGCATTACGTGCTGATATTGATGCACTTCCCGTAACAGAACGCACCGATGTTCCTTTTAAATCAACCGTTACAACTACGTTTGATGGTGTCGATACTGGCGTAATGCATGCCTGCGGACACGATACACATATTTCGATATTAATGGGCGTTGCCGAAATTTTTTCTAAACATAAAGATAAAATTAGAGGAACGATTAAATTCATTTTTCAACCTGCGGAAGAAGGCGCGCCAAAAGGCGAAGAAGGTGGCGCAGAAATGATGGTAAAAGAAGGTGTTTTAAAAAACCCTGATGTAGACGCTATTTTCGGATTACACATTAGCGCTGGATATGATGTTGGAACCATCAGTTATAAACCTGGCGGAATTATGGCAGCTTCACAGAGTTTTGAAATTAAAGTGAAGGGAAAACAAAGTCACGGTTCACGACCTTGGTCTAGTGTAGATCCAATTATGGCAAGTGTAAAAATTATTGACGGATTGCAAACCATTATCAGTAGAGAATCTGAACTTACGAAAGAAGGTGCAGTCATTACGATTGGTAAAATTACAAGTGGCGTTCGTAGTAATATCATTCCTGAAGAAGCTATTATGATCGGAACTATTCGTACGTTAGATTATGACATGCAAGCTTTTATCAACAAACGAATGAAAGAAATGGTGCCAGCAATCGCGAAAGCATACAGAGCAGAAGCAACAATTGACATCGAAAAAGGATATCCTATTACGTATAATGATCCGAGTTTAACAGCGCAAATGTTGCCATCTTTACAAAAAGCAGCAGGAACAAAAAATGTGATAGAAATTAAAGCAATTACAGGCGCGGAAGATTTTTCATTCTTCCAGAAAGAAGTGCCAGGTTTGTATTTCTTCTTAGGAGGAAAACCTGTTGGAAAAGAAGCAACTTCACATCATACGCCCGATTTTTATATTGATGAAAGCGGAATGAAACTAGGCGTAAAAGCTTTTATTCAATTAAGTATAGATTACCTAAATAACTAAATTATATGGACACAGTTTTATCCTTTTTAGGAAGTATTACGTGGTGGATGTGGATTTTAATTGGACTTTTACTCGTCGCAATTAGAGACGTTTTACAAAAAAGTCACACTATAAGTCACAATTACCCAATAGTTGGTCATTTTCGATACATGCTTGAAAGTATTGGACCCGAAATTAGACAATATTTTGTAGCAAACAATCGCGAAGAATTGCCTTTTAACCGTATTGAACGTGGCTGGATTTACGCTTCCGCGAAAAAAGAAAACAATTACGAAGGTTTTGGAACCGACAGAGATATTTATGCGCATCAATATGTGTTTATAAATAATGCCATGATGCCGTATAAAGTACCTGAAAATCATCCACATGCAACGGATATGACATTTTTACCGTGTGCAAAAATAATGGGAGAATTCAACAAAAGAAAACGTCCATATCGTCCAGCTTCAATTATAAATGTGTCTGCAATGAGTTTTGGTTCTTTATCAGCGAAAGCAGTAGAATCCATGAATAAAGGTATTAAAATGGCGAACGCATATCACAACACTGGCGAAGGCGGATTGTCTCCACATCATAGTCATGGTGGCGATGTTGTGTTTCATTTTGGAACAGGATATTTTGGAGTTCGTTCGGAAGATGGTGGCTTTTCTATGGAAAAAATGGTCAAGTTGGTAGAAGAAAATCCTTTTATCAGAGCCATTGAAGTAAAGTTATCACAAGGTGCAAAACCTGGAAAAGGTGGTGTGTTACCTGGCGCAAAGATTACACCAGAAATTGCAAAAATTAGAGGTGTTGAAGTTGGAAAAGATGTATTATCGCCACCAAATCATAAAGCATTTTCAAATGTCCCTGAACTAATGGATTTTGTGGAAGCAATTGCCGAAGCGACAGGTTTGCCTGTTGGCGTAAAAGCTGCCATTGGAAAATTGGATCAATGGGAAGAGTTGGCTGATATTATGAAAGCAACTGGAAAAGGACCAGATTTTATTACTGTTGATGGCGGCGAAGGTGGAACTGGAGCTGCGCCACCAAGTTTTGCAGATCATGTGTCATTACCTTGGGTCTACGGATTTGCAGATTTGTATAAATTATTCCAACGCAAAGGTCTTTCTGAGCGAATTGTATTTGTAGGAAGTGGAAAATTAGGGTTTCCTGCCAAAGCAGCAATGGCTTTCGCTATGGGCGTTGATTGTATTAATGTGGCGCGTGAAGCGATGATGAGTATTGGTTGTATTCAGGCAAAAGTTTGTCATACAAATAAATGTCCTTCAGGAGTTGCAACGCAAAGTAAATGGTTGCAAGCTGGAATTGATCCGACGTTGAAATCAGTCCGTTTGGCGCAATATTTTAAGACTTTTAGAAAAGAATTTGTTGAGATTACACATGCCGCAGGTCACGAGCATCCATGTCAATTTAATATGAAAGATGTGGAAGTAAATGTAGACGATCATAATTTGTCAAAAGAATTAGACAGCACGTATATGTATGAAAAAACAGTTGTACCATTTACTGGAATGCAATCCTTAAGAGATTGTGAGTATTTGGGAGGAAATGTGAAGAAGTAAGATCGCTCTGCTTAAAGAGTCAAGACTTTCAATACTTGTGAAGTATTTATTAATTGTTATAATACTAGCGTCACATCGAGTGGTTTTTCGTAATGAAATGAAGAAAAATTGTATCGAGATGTTGTCATGAATGCACGAATGTTTTTTTAGCTTGTTTATCGGCACGAGTTGTGAAACTCGCGCTAGCGTGAGGAAAATGTGATGATTTGAAAATTACTTAAGGACTCAACTACTAAAATACCAAGAACAAAGCGATACTAAAAGGCAAAGCCGTTTCTAAAAGCGCAGCGATCCAAGAGATTCCCGCCTACGCGGGAACGAGTCCAAAAGCATTCACATTGAGCTTGTCGAAATGAAGCGAGTCTAATCTTCCAATTTTTCCAACTCCAAATTAAGGTCGTATTGTAAGTCTTCATGAAGCGTACTAATTGCTTTTTTCGCCATAGCTAATTGTCGATCATATATGTTTATCATTTGTAGACTTCGCATGTGTGCTGGCTTTAATTCTTGCAACTTACTGCAAAAGTATAGGAGAATATCTGCTTCGGTTTCTTTCTTTTTGGAATATCTGATGTACTTTTTGATAAAACGTAAAATTTTGCGCACACCTTTTTTGATGTAATACAAACTGTCATAATTTAGTTTTGAAAATTCTACATCGATTTCTTCTTTAATTTCACGAATGTATGCATCTTCATCATGAGAATCAAACAGCGCATAGGTAAGTAATTCTTTGTTCTCTTTTTTAAATTTTGCCAGTTTTAAACAAATTTCAATGAGTTCTTCATGAGAATGTTGCTTTAATTCTTTTTTTAATATTGTTACGGTAACTGGCTTCATGTATGCAATAATTTCGGGGTAATTTATATGTAAAGAACGGGAATTTTAAATTGATGGATTTTGCGAAGTTTCTTAATGAGAATGGTATATATTTTTTTATTGAGAAGTTTCGATTGTTTACAATATTACTACACGTTTTTTATTTTTTCGATTTGTTCGGGATAATTTCCGTTTTCTAAAAACTCTTTAAATTCCTCTCCTGTAAAGTTTACATTCCCAGAATTAATTGTGGTGTTTTTCCAACCTGAAATTATTGACTGAACCGTTTTGAATAACTCTTCATTTTCGTCCTGATTTTCAATTCCAATTGTTAATTCATCATTTTCCAAATCTATAAATTTAAAAAAGAGTCCTTTTTGAGTTTCGTTAATTTTATTTAAAATTTGTATAAAATATCCACTATAATCTGGATATGGAACCTTTTCGAGTTGGATAAATTCACTCGAAAAGTATCTAAAACCTATTCTAAGATTGTATTCCTCAAATTTCTTAATCCAATAATTAGGTCTTGGAATTTCTTTTCCAAATACGCTTAAATGAATTTCATAATTACTAATCCAAGGTTTCGTGTAGGTTTGAGTGATTTTAGGTTCGCTAATTTCTATGGATTCACAACTCATTTCAAATAGACTTCCTGTATCAAATTTTAAACCAATACCCTTTTCTATCAAGTCAATTCCATTAATATAAGATTCTTCTGTTGGTGTAAATTGCTCTTTTTTATAAGTCCAATTCGTAAGCCCGATTGGTTTTAAACAAAACTCCTTTAATTTCCGCTTTTCACCTGCGACATATGTTCCAACTATCTGATATCCAGCTACAATTTCAAGTCCATTTTTGGATACATTAATTTCAGATATAAATCCATCTTCAAACCAATAGTTTTGGGTGAGCCATTCTTCTAATTTATCTCTGCTGTCGATATTCATTCAAATGTGTAGTAACGTATATATGTATAACAAGAATCACTGTCATTTCTAATACAACCAAATCTTATAATTCAATTACCCCTAAATCTAAAAGAATCCCACCAATAATCAAAATGATTGAAGCTATTTATTGAAAAAGTTCCAAGAAGGCTTTTTTGTTGGCTTTGGAAATCGGAATGCGTTCGTCAGTATCCAATACTAAATAGCCTTCGTTTTCGAAATGGCGTACTTTTTCCAAGTTTACGATATGCGATTTGTGGCATTTGAAGAACTTCGGGTTTAATAATTTTTCAAATTTCCCAAGATTGTATGAACTCGTGAGTGTAGTTGTGTTTGTGAGATGAATTTTGGTATAACCGCTAAATCCTTCTAAATGCATGACTTCTTCTTCAGGAATGAACGACAAGCCTTTTGCTGTTGGCACAATTATTTTGTTATTATTGGAGATTATATTCGTCAGTAGATTAACGAGTTTTGAGTTATTTTCTAAATCATTTTTCGTCTGAATCACCGTAATTGCTTTGTTCACAGCGATTATTAAATCTTCATCATCAATTGGTTTTAGGACATAATCGATCGCATTTTGTTTGAATGCTTCAATTGCATATTCACTATACGCAGTTACAAATATGACCTGAAATTGTATTTCTTTTAACTTCGCTAGCAATTCAAAACCGTTGATTCTAGGCATTTCAATGTCTAAGAAAACCAAATCGGGTTGCTGGTTTTTTAATGCTTTTACAGCATCTTCTGGTTTTTGAAATGTAGCTGTGATTTCAATACCTGAGAACAGTTTTCCTAGTTTTTGCGCTAATCCTTTTAGATTAGAAATTTCGTCATCAATAAGTATGGCAGTCAATGTTTTCATGGCTTATAATTGTGTAATTATAAAAGTTGATTTGTTTCCTTTATCTGTCAATTCTGGATGCAATTCTTCTGTTTTGTATATAATTTTCCAGTTTTCAGATTGGTTTAAATATTTCAGGCGATCATCCAACACATTGGAAGATTTCACTTTTTTAGTTGCTTTGTTTTGCGTGTTTACAACGCCTACTCCATCGTCAACGATTTCAATTTGAAAGTTTTTTTCATCAATAAATTTGAAATAAATATCAATTTTTCCGTTGTCCATTTTATTGAAAATTCCGTGATTTACCGCATTTTCAACAATTGGTTGCAACAACATCGTTGGTATTTTGTTTGTTTTTGTATTTAGCAAATCATCAATATGGATTTGATATTCAAATTTTTCCTTGAAACGTAATTTTTCAATGTCTAAATAGTTTTTGATGAGTTTTATTTCTTGTTCCAAGTTGATTTCGGTTTCTTTTGAAAGTTCAAAAAACTGTCTGATAAGCTTTGAAAATTTCACTAAATATGTTTCGGAAGCCTTTATTTCATTGTTATTAATGTAATATTGAATCGCAGCCAACGAGTTGAATACAAAGTGCGGATTCATCTGCGAACGCAATGCTTTGAGTTGTATTTCGGAAAGCTGCTTTTCTTGTAGTAATTTTTCATTTTTCTTTTCTTGACTTTTTTTACTGATGCGCCAAACCGTAAATACGATTCCAATCAATAGCAAAAATATTCCGCCTATTTTTGCCCACAATGTTTGCCACCATAATGGTTTTATGGTAAAACTGATTTGTTTTTCAATCGTATTTGACGCAATTTTTAACGTATACGTATTTGGTTGTAAGTCGTTAAAGTTGAACACATTCGTAACAGAAGTACTCCACGTTTTTTGTATCGGTTCTAATTTATAGGTGTAACTTGTATGTTGATCTTCAGAGAAATCGATGCGCGAAACCTCAACACTTAACGTATTGTTATTTACATACGCAAAGCTATTATTTTCGGTTGTAATTGTTTCCGAATTGTAACTTGCTTTTTTTATGAAAACGTCCAATAAAAGACTTTGCTTTTTCTGATTTTTTGGCAGAATCGCCAATCCGCTATTTGTAGCAACGATCAAATCGGTTTCGTTTACATATACCGAATTGATATTGTTATTTGGTAAACCATCATTCTGATTGTATGTTCGGTTTAATTTGTAGCTTTCATCTTTTTTAATAAAGTGCAAAACACCAGTATTTGTAGCTAACCACAACGATTTATCTTCAATAAAAGCATCTTGCACAATTAAGAATTCCGAACCTTTTAATGGCTGTATGGTTTCTAAATTTGTGAGATATGAGCCAAATCCGTCCGTATTTATCAAAAGTAATTGATCGGTTATTTTTGTTAGATTTAAAATAGATGTATCAAGCGTATTATTTTTGAAATATATGGAATGAATTGAATCATTTTTCAGCTCTCTCAAACCGTTTGTAGTAGCAATTAACAAACGATTTTTAAAGGTTAGAATATCGGTAGTCCCTTTTTGAATGTATTCTTTTTCAATAGATACATCATTGGTATTTATTTTGTTAATTCCGAAAGAAAAATTGCCATATAAATAATCTTCAAAGAATATAAATTTTCGCGCCAAACTGTTCAGTATACCAGATTGTTTTTGACCCTCGTTAAAATCTACCGTTGTGAGTTGATTGTGATGTTCAATGAAAATTTTTGTCTTTGTTGTAAAATAATTTTTGCCAAGTTCTTCTATTTCATTCGCACTAAAAATATATTCTTCAACCTTTATAAATTCATTAAATTCTTTTCTTAACGGATCGAATTTGTAAATTCCTTTGTTGAAAATATTTGCATATAATTCGCCATTCAATACATTAAAACCTTGAATTTTATCTTCGTTGAATAGATATTTTATTTGCTGTTGCAGATATGGCAGTTTGTATATTCCTTTGTTAAATGTTGAAAGCCAAACCGTATTAAGGTTGTCTACAAAACCAAAATGTGCATGTAGCGTTGATGGAAAATAGAAAGGATTTTTGATGTGAAGATCAGCATCTAAAAAACCCACAAAACCAGTACCCGTAATTTGCAATTGATCGCCAACTAAGTTGATTCTTGAATAATTTACTACTTCAATTCCTACTTCATCCTTAAAATTGTAACTGCTAAATTTTAGCGTATTCAAATTTAATATCGAATACATTTTATTTGAAGTCCAAAAAAATAAACTATCCGTAATTTGACCTCTGACAGTATGTTTGTGTAAAATTTCTTTTGCATAAATTTCTTTAAGTTTTTTCTGATCATGATCGTGAATACTAAATTTTTCATTTTTGTAATGAACCTTTAAATAATTTATATTTTCATGAAAGATTTTAGTATAATCATGTATGTAAGCATCTTCATCATCAGTAATATTTTTTAATGTGTAAAAAATTTTCCATGTACCATTTTTTAGATGATACAGTTTATTAGTTCCCATAGGATAAATGTCGTTTCCTAGTTGAAATGAATATGTTGGATTTATGATTTCTCCTCTCGTGGAGTTTGGAAAAGAAACGACGCTATCATTCTTTATGTATCCAAGTGAAGAAGCTTTAGAAAAGTACCATATTTTTCCATCTGGCGTTGTAAAAGCTTCCCAAACATCGTTGTTAGACAAACCATCTTTTGTCGTAAAAGTTGTAAAATTACTGCCATTATATTTCACCATTCCTTTATCGGTCAAAAACCACATAAAGCCTTGCGCATCTTGTAAAATTGTATACACATGATTGCTAGGTAAACCATCTTTGGTGGTGTAATTTGTGTATTGTTGCGCAAAAGAAAAACTCCATAACAGTATACAGAATATAGTGATATGGAGTTTTTTTGGTTTCAATAGAATGTATTTTAGGCGTTTGTTACAAATGTAGGCGTTTTTAATTAGCGTATTGTTACAAATAATTAGCACAGTTAAAACTTTGATTTTTCACTTTTTAAATACCAAATAATAGAAGGAATTATGGTGATTACCGATCCATAAAACACAAATCCGCCTGAAAAATTATCAAATAGTAAAGCCGGATTATCTATGTATAACATAGGATTTTGCATGTAATAGAAAAACTTTCCTCCTAAAAATCCAGCTACGAATATGAGATAAAAAAAGGTGTTTGATAGTTTTGCTGTTTCAAATCCTATTTTTGAGTTCCATAAAGTATATACTGCGGCTACTATTGTTCCTATAACAATGCAAATTACATAGCTATAAATTGTTATTTCCTGCGAACCAGAAAAGTTAGACAACAGCTTCGGTAATTGAAAAATGAACAGTGCTGAATGCATTTTCAATTAGTGCTTAATTATTTTTTTAGTCGAAAAACCACTCGCTGAAACCACTTTTAGAAAGTAAATTCCGCTTGAAGCGTTTGTCATATTAAGTGTATTATTTCCAGTATGTAAAACACCTTTTTGAAGTTCTTGTCCGTTCATATTTGTAATTGTAAATGTAGCTGCTTCTTTGATTGAAACCTCAAACTGATCTCTCACAGGATTCGGATACATTGTAAAAGTAGCTTCATTATCAGACGCATTCTCTAAAGAAAGTGTTCCATCTATTTGAGTTGTCGCCGTATTTGTGATAATTGGTAAGTTGTAATCAAAATAGATATCTGCTTTGCATTCTACAACATCTCCAACGGTAAAACTTGGAGTCGTTCGCGCTTTGAACACAATAAGACCGTGACTATTTGGTTCATCAGAAGTGCTATCTGCTAAATTTATATTATCAAACTGAAAGTTTACTTTATTACCACTTAGGTTTGTAACATATGCGTGAGAAGCATATACTGGCGTAAATGTTGACCAATCTAAATCAGCATCTAAAATGGTGTTTACATTAATGTTAATCGCGGAAGCTGTTCCCGTATTCTGAAAACGAATTCTGAAATACAAATCTTCATATGCTTGCGTATAGTTTAGTAATGGACCTTGTAAAACGAGTGCATCATTAGGATCATACGAACCAATGGTAATTTGTTGCAATTCGAATGTGTTGTTTGCCGTATTTGTTTCTGCTATTGGAGTTATGTTAGCCTGAAAAGATAAAATATCACCATTATTAACCGTTGGTGGTGTATTAATGTTAAAAAACACATTAATTACTCTCGTTTCAAAAGGTGCTAAGTTTGTATAATTCCAGCTTAAAGAATTTGCCGTTGAACTATTTTCTGTTGGAGAAGATGACAAATGATTCACCAACGTATTATCATACATTAAATCAATTGCGCCACTTGCGGTAGTTCCTCCATTATTGGTGTATACAATGCTGTAATTACTATTAAAACCAGGTCGCGCATCTGTTGTCGGAACAATAATTACCGAAACATCAGTTCCAACAATGCTAGAAGTAATACAAAAATTTTGATTACTAATAGTTTGTGGTGACGAAAATGTATTTGAATAATTTGCTGGAGTTGAAGTAATTGATGCGTTCGCTATTTCCGTTGTAACGGTTCCATTTTCATCAAAAGTAAAACCATAATTCCCTAAGGTATTTGTGTTTGAATAAAATACATTTCCACTTGTTGAAGCCGTACTTTTTACTAGAATATTAGAAGGTGTATAGGTTGATGTCGCACAATTATCAGCATTTTCATCATACGTAACTTTTCCTTGTACGCTGTGTGGCGAATTGTCTTTGTATAAGTTGATAGTTCCAAAATTATAGGTTTCATCATAATTATTACTATCTAAATTACCGACGCTTCCTGTGAGTTCTAGATAATAATTATCGGTAGTATCAATTAGAAAAGGAGAACTCTCGCAAAAGTCCATTGCGCCTGGTCCGCCTCCATAATTTGAACAGGTTAGATTGAATGATTGTACAACAGTTCCTGCCGAATTTTTTAATACAACACTAGAAAGTTGACTTATCTGAAATGCGCCCATCATTGCATCAAAGAAATAATGACCGTATTCTGTAAAAAATACATAGTTATCACTTGCGAATAAAGGAAAGGTTGGTGACGTTATTACAAATGTTTCTTGATTAAAACTTGAATTTTCAATAGCCAAAACGCCGCTTGTGTAGGAAGAATTAGAATTGGACATGCTAATATTATTTCCTGCAATTGACCAACCATTTAAATCGGTTGCAAAATCATAGTTAGGAATATTAATGTTTTGTGCTGTTACAGCATTAAAAAATAATATGCACAAGAATGCATACATGCAATGTAGTTTTACTTTCATGAGAGAGGATTTTTATGAATTAATAAGTACAACTCAAATATAAAACTTATGTATCACAAACAAACTCGCCATTGAAAGAAACATGTGTTTCATTTATTTAAATAGCACTTTCATACAATAAATGTTTATTTGCCCAGTTAGTAAAAACGTATTAAGTTTGCTAAAACTGCTATTTTTTATGGAAGATAAAATTTTTGATTTGTTAATGTATACAGTTCCTGCCATTATTACTGGAGGAATTGCTTATTTTTTCTTTAGAGATCACATGTTGAATGAAGACAAAAGAAGACGTTATTTATTGCACAAAGATGCACAAAAAGAAGCCTTGCCAATTCGTTTGCAAGCCTATGAGCGACTTTCGTTATTTTTAGAACGCATTACACCAACAAAATTATTAATTCGCGTAACACCAGCTTCTTCTGATGTAAATGAGTATGAGCGTTTGCTCATTATGAGCATTGAACAAGAGTTTGATCACAACTTATCACAACAAATTTATATGAGCGATCAATGTTGGAATATCATTATTGCTTCAAAAAATACGACGATTCAGTTGGTTAGAAAAGCTAGTTTATCTGAAAAAGTGACTTCTGCCGATAAATTACGCGAAGTGATTCTCACCGAAATGATGGAACAAGAATCGCCAAGCAGTACAGCGTTAGCGTTTATTAAAAAAGAAGTAGGTGATTTTTTGAATACGTAATCAATCGGGTTTATCCCAGAATTAATTCTTAACTATTTTAAAAGTAGTGCTTCTATTAGTACTATCGGTTAATTTTAAAAAGTACAATCCACTTTTTAAAGTACTCACATCAATGGTTTCAAATTGATTCGTTTTTTTGAGTATCATTTGTCCTTGAATCGAATAAATTTCTAATGTTTCAATTGCACTTGTTTTGCTAATATAAAGTGTATTCTCAACAGGATTTGGATACACGTTTACATCACTAAAAGTAACTTCAGTAGTGCTTAACGCTTGTGACTGAATATACCTTCGTTCTGCAAATTCTATAACTGTATTATAAGCTGTCAATTGTGTTTCAAGCATACTAGCATCACAATCACACATTAAATTATAAACTCTCAATAATGCATTTTGTGATGATGCAGGAATTGCTTGTTCATAAAAATATACATTATTGGCTGCAAATATTGCATTGAGTCCAGCGTCATTTGTAGTAATTACGCCATTATCTGTTCCTGTCGGAATTCCTATAGCAATATCTTGAATACTTACATACATATGGTTATATGAAATCCGATCATTTAATGGATACGCATTTCTAATAACTGAAGAATATGCATTTAAATCCGAGGCTAATTGTACATTATCGCAGTTATCACACACTACTAATGTCCAATTGGCAAAACCATTAACACTTGTTTGTGGTATTGATTCAATGTTGTCGTAAGCATTTACATTGTTGCCTGTCAGTATCGCATTTAATCCTGCGTCGTTAGAATAATTCGTAGCTCCAGGTGGCGCATCATAATAATAAGTTGGTGCTCCAACAAAACTAAAACTTGGTGTTTGGTCAAACATTTCTATTTGAATGTATTTGAAATTCTGTCCAAATGCACATTGAAAGAAGGCAAATAGCACAATAAAGAAGGTAGATTTTTTTAGCATCGGTTTTTATTTTAACTTAAAAATAGTAATTTTTACAGCTTATAAAAAAGTTTATTTTAATTATTTTTATAAAATTAGGTGTAAACACTTACTTTATATGTTAATCCTTAACGGTTTCATTCTTAATTTTTGCATATTCATAACCTTGTTCCCACCATTCAGCCATTTGCTTTTTATTAAAAACTAATGAATTATCGGTGAGTTTTGTAGGTGTAAAATAAAGGTTGAGCTTTACGTCTCTAAATTTAGCAGATAACTTTCCTATAGTAATATCATGTCGTTCTATTTGATTGATCATAAATCTAAACAAATTTGCCATGAGCGAAAACGGGTTTCTTCCTAAAATTTTATTTTCTACATCCGTTTCTGCTTCTAAAATAATAGCATCTATTTCGGTTGCGCCTCTTTTAATTGCTTCATGAATTGGCACAATACAGCCAAAACCTCCATCCGCATATTCATCGCCATTTTTTGTAACCAAACTCATAAACGGAACATAATTACATGAAATCCAAATCCAATCACAAAAATCTTCATACGCATAATCCTTAATTGATTTATACTCAACTTTATTCTTAGTAAGATTTGTAACGGTTACTACGACTTCTTTTCCTGAAGCTTTGAGACTTGTAAATTCTTCTTTTGAAAATTTTGTTTTAATCAGTTTTCGAAGATTTTTTGTTTCGCCAAAGGTTCGTTTTCCTTTCAACTGTTGCAAAAAAACATTCAAATAATTAATACTTACAAATGTGATTCCTTTCTTCTTTCGCACTACAAAAGGATTTCTACTAAAAATGCTTCGTTGGTTAACAGAAGTATATATTTCTTTCAATTTTGGCACATCATCCAAACCCAACAAAGGCGCAATAATGCTGCCTGTAGAAGTTCCTAAAAACATATCGTATTTCTTATCTTGTTCCTCTATAAGATATTGAGCAACTCCGCCAGCAAATGCACCTTTACTTCCGCCACCGGAAATGACTATTGCTTTCATTTAGTATTCATTTTTTTGATTAAATATGCTTTTTCTTTTTCTGTGAGAAGATTCATAGTGCGCTCAAAATTGGTTTTATAAATTTCTTTTTTAATAAGATCATCTAATAAATTTCGGCAAAACGTTGCAAATCGCCAATTATGATGCAATGCGCCATTTACTAAATTTGCGAGATTTTTATCTGTAAAAGATTGCAATTCATTAATAAAAACAAACGCATTTTGGCGTACTTCAAAATGGTATTTCGTATGTGTATAACCTGAAAGTTCATTATAAAAAAGCGGCGTGTCATGTCCGCTATAATTCTTCGTTACAATTGCCAATGTAAGCCACAGAATTCGGAAACTTTGATCGTTAAATCCTTGTATATTTTTGGTATCTTCTAAATATTTTTTACGGTTTTCTGGAAAATTCGACCACAAATTATACAATGCAGCTTCTTTGGTTACATACGAATCATCGTTGAGTAAATCTTCATATTCCAATTTCAAATCTAGAGGAATCTTAGTTAAGGTTTGTGCAATTGCTTGACGAATTTTGATGTTGTTGGTTTTGAAAGCTTCTTTGTATACTTGAATACTAGCTAAAGGACTATCTTTTGGTGCGTTTTTAACTAAATTCACTAACAATTCCTCAGAAATAGGCACTTCTTTTTGAACCAATTCATTCTGTGACAATTTGAATATCTGAGAAATATTGACACAAGTTGTAGCACTTTCCTTTGAAGTTTTAAATTTTCTAAAAGAAGCTACTTGTGCTGGTGCGCCTGGCATTCCGCCTAAGTACTGATACATACTAAAATCGGGACTTGAATCTATTGCTAATAATCGTTCAAAACTATAAAAATAATCAGGCAACTGCTTTTTTACCAACCAAGTTTTCACAAACGCATCTAAATTTTGTCCACTTTCTTCCTCTACAATTTTGATAAAATCATTGGTTTCTGCACTTTTAAATTTATACAGATTCAAATATCGCTGAACCGATTTTTTAAAAGGCTTCTCTCCTACTTTTGTTCGCAATGCATGCAAAACCCAAGCTCCTTTTTGATAAAACGTCAAACTACTTGCTTTCGGATTCATTACCGATTCGCCTTTTCCGTCATTCAATTTTTGTAATTGCAATGCAGATGTGTATAATTTCCAATAAAAATAATCGTCTCCAAAAACTTCTTTCTCAGCTAATAACGCATAATACGTAGCAAAACCTTCTTGCAACCAATGATGTTCGCCGCTTTTTGCAGTGACCAAATCGCCAAACCATTGATGCGCCAATTCGTGCGCATTAACGTTTACATAATTCTTATCTACAAAACCAATACTATCAACTACAAAACTATCTGAAAATAGTGTCGTGCTTGTATTTTCCATTCCTGCATACAAAAAATCTTTTACAGGAACTTGCTTATAATTTTGCCACGGATATGCAACGCCAATTTCTTCTTCCAAAAAATCAAAAATTTGTTTTGTATAGCGATATGTAGGTTCAAATTTTGCTTCATCTTCTGGATAATAATACATTTCTAGCGGAATTCCACTCTTAGAAATTTCAATCTTCTTTTTGTATTTTCCAATCGCAATTGCCGCCAAATAACTACTCATCGGTTGCTTCATGTCAAAATACCATTTCGTCAACGAATCATTGGGCGATTCTTTTTTAAGTAATTTCCCATTAGCAATCACTTCGAAATCTTTATCAAACGTAATGCTAAAATCAAATTCAACTTTCTCATTCACATCGTCAAAACTTGGCAACCAATTGCTTATATATTTTCCTTGACCTTGCGTCCACACTTGCTTTCTGCCTTCTTTTTCATTCCAATCAATAAAATACATTGCTTTTGTCGGATGTGTAAAAGCAGCCAATCCGACAGAATGTTTTTCGCCTTTTTTAAACTTACTTTTAAAAATGATTTTTTTGTCTGAATAACGATGTGTTCCTTCAAAACTTTGTTGATACACTTTATAGGTATCTAACGTTCGCAAGTCTAAATAAATAGAATCTGTATCTTTCAAAATCTCAAACTCATACAAAACATCAATGCCAATTTCTTTCAATTGTGGACGCAATACAACATCTACTTTGGCGGTTTTAAAATCTACAATTTCGGTTTGTTGTGCAAAAAGCAAACTGTTCAAAAGCAACAGACATAAAAGCAGAATTTGTTTTATCATGGAAAATAATATTGATGAATTTCAAAGGTTTCAAGTTATTACTTATTCTAGAACAAAAAAATTGTTTTTCTACATTTTTAGTAAACAACATTTTCAAATGGTATAAGTCTAAAATTGTTTCGATTGCGTTCATTTTAGAAAGTTTTCAGTTAAAATAAACTATAATTATTACTGTGTTTTTGTGATGAAAGATTAGTGTCAAAAATTCATTTATCAATTACATGAAGTCACTCAAAAAATCAATCGAATTCTATGAATGATGAAAATGTAAGCTTATTTGGTATTAATTGTAAATACGTCTATTTTGGGTGAACTTAGCTCTGCAAATGCGTCAACATCAGATGCTCTAAAAAAAACAGTACGCTTTTTACGAAAATACATCCCAAGAAAGATGAATGTTGAACTCGAAATTATTACTTCAAAAGGATTAGAAAAGTTAGATGTTGATGCACAAATGATAAAACTCAACAAAGAAATTGTACTTGCCATGTTGTAATAGAAAACCGATTTCAAATTCTATCGCGATCTTGGAAAATTATAAAAAAACCATCTAAAAAAGAGGTTATAAATAGTTGACATTATGAATGAAATGTTTTACATTGAGTTGAACCGAAATGAAGCAATCTGTTACATAAAAGTCACAGATTACTTCAAAATTAAAAATTCTTCATACTAACGTTTCAAAAAAAAAGGTAGCTGAGCGGAGCCGAAGCTACTTCTTTTTCACCTTACTCACTTGTTCCGCAGTAAACATTTGGTCGCTGATATTTCCCCAAACATTAGACGTATAATTCATTACATCTGCAACTTCTTGATCGCTGAGTCCAAGTGGCGACATGACGCTGTTGTATTTTTCACCATTCACGGTAATTTCTCCTTGCAATCCGTATTTAATAGATCGGATGCTTTCAGTTACTTTATCTTTTAACCAATTAGATTTTGCCAAAGGCGGAAATACATTCGCAACGCCTTCTCCATTTGCCATATGACATTGCACACAAACGTTGTCATAAATAACTTTTCCACGTTTTGTACTTGCTGCCATTTCTTTTGGATCAAATTCTTGTGTTACGATTGGAGTTTCAACGGGAATTTCTTCTGTAATTTTTTCTGTTTCAACTGTATCTTCCGTAGTTTTTGGTGCTTCTTTCTTACCAGAATTCAATACTAATTTATACACTCCTTTTCCATCAATTCCAACATAAATAAATCCATCTGGACCTTGACGAACCGAACGCACACGACCAAATCCGTCGAGTAGTTTTTCTCTGTTGGCAACTTTTTCATCGTTTGTCAACGTTAAAAATTCTAAATATTGAAACTTTAACGAACCAACTAATAAATGTCCTTTTAACTCAGGATAAACATCACTCGTTACAAATGCCATTCCGCTTGGCGCGATTGATGGAACCCAATAATATAAAGGTTGTTCCATGCCTTCACGAGCAGTTTCTTCTGTAATCGTAGTTCCGCTATAATTGATTCCATACGTAATAACTGGCCAACCATAATTTACGGCTTTCGTCACAGGATTAATCTCATCTCCGCCGCGTGGTCCATGTTCATGAACCCAAATTTGTCCTGTTCGCGGATGTAACGCCATTCCTTGCGGATTCCGATGTCCGTACGAGTAAATAGCTGTTTTTGCATCTTTCTCTCCAACAAAAGGATTGTCTGTCGGAACGCGTCCATCATCGTGCAAACGATATACTTTTCCGCCATCTTTTGTGATATCTTGTGGATTTTCGTCACGTTTTCCGCGATCGCCAATAGAAAAATAAACATAACCGTCATTGTCAAACACAATTCGCGAACCAAAATGATGCGCCGTTTTTATATTTGGACTTCCTTGATATAATTTTTCAATTGACACTAACGCATTATCTTTCAATTTTGCTCTGATTAACGCCGTATGACTTCCATTTCCTTTTTTAGCTACGATAGAATATGTGATGTAAATCCAGCCATTTTCAGTGTACTTTGGATGCAATGTTATATCTAACAATCCGCCTTGATTTTTCGCAAAAACTTCAGGCACATTTTTAATCGCTGTTTTGTTTCCGTCTTTTACATGATACAACGTTCCTGCTCGTTCCGTTATCAACATACTTCCGTCGGGCAACCAAGTCATTCCCCACGGAATATCAATTCCGTCAACGACTAATTCGGTCGTGTAGTTTTGTTGATCTGTTACAATTTCTTCTGTTGTTTGAACAGCAACTAATGGAATTTCAGGTTCAATTTCTACTTTCGCAACTTCTTTTTGTTTTTTTCCACAAGAAATAAAGAACAATCCAGCTAAGATGAGTAAACGTATTGATAATTTCATGGTTGTATAGTTAAGTTTTAAAATCTATAATTTAATTGAATTCCGCCATATGCATTCAACGGAAGTCCAGGATAAAAATAACGTGCATTTGTGTCATTTCCAAATGCATTTACTTGTAATTGTGATACGTATTTGGTGTCAAAAATATTATTCGCGCCAAGCGAAATGTCATAGGAAAACTGAGAACCAATTGTATTTTGATAGCCAATTTTACCATTTAACAACTCAAAAGCTTCACTATAAACGCTATTTTCATCATTCGCGGGCATTTTTCCAACGGCTTGAAAATCGAGTCGTCCATAAAAACCTTTCGTCGTTGTTATTTCAATTCCTAAATTTACAACAGATTTTGGAACTCCTGTTAAGTCATTACCAGAAAAATTTGCAGTTGTTTCCGTAAATTCTTTGAATGTGTAATCGTTTATGCTTGCATTTACATGCGAATTGAGCGTGAAATGCTCACTTTTAAAGAGTTCATACCGAATTGCAGCTTCAATTCCGTTATGCGAAGTTTTTCCTGCGTTAAGTGTTATGTTTTGATCTGTTTCAGTTCTGCGATTCACTAATAAATCGCTCACAGCCATTGTATAGATGGAAACTGAACCTGATAATTTTCTGTTAGTTGTATGAAAACGAGAACCAATTTCAAAATTCCAGCCACGTGCTGCTTTTATGTTTGGATTAAAAACGCCATTGGGCAATAATGTTTCTTCCGTGGTTGGTGTAGAAAAACCATGCGCCACACTTCCAAATAGATTGAAATTGTTTGAAACTTCATAGTTGATTCCAAGTTTTGGGGAAATAATCGCGTCAAATTTATACGCTTGTTCACCTTCCGAAGTATTAATTTGATTTTCAACTGTATAGTTGGTTTGATTTAAATGTAATCCTAAGCTAATTGACAGTTTTTTTCGTGTATAAATTGCTTCCGCAAAGAGATTGAAATAGTTTCTGTTTTCGTCTATGTTTGATAAGATATCGCCTGCAACACTTCCTGTTCCATCAGGGAAATCTTGGTATAAATTGTCAAATTGCTTTCCATTGTAATTATTGAAAAACAATTCGCCGCCAACCGACCATTTTAGTGAACTTTCATCAAAGTTTTTTGTTGCTAATAAACGTGTTCGTACGCCAAAAGTACTTGCTTTTTCTTCCAAAATATTGAAAGGTCTCGGTTCGTAATTGTTATTGAAACTTGTAAAAACACTCGTTTTTTGTGTGTATGTTTCGTTGTAATCATGTTTCCAGTTTATGCCAAATAGTGTTTTTTTGAAATCTTCAAAACCACGTGCATTTTTCCAGAAAGTTGCGGCATTTCTTGGTGAGTTTTCGTAATCTTCTCTATTTAATGAACTTGGAATAAACGCTTTAAGACTTGTGTAGTTTCCGATAAACGAAAGTTCATTTTTATCATCTATAAACCAATTAGCTGTTATTGTCGCAGTTGCTTTGTCTAAGGAATTGTTATCACGATAACCATCGGAATGTGTGTTGCTATAAATAACGTTTACATTCGCTTTTTCGCCACCATGCGAGAGTTTGGCAACGGTTCTGAATAATCCGTAACTTCCAATCGTGCTGTATATATTCGCGCTTGACGCATTAAATTTTGCATATTCAGGATATAACAAAATTGTTCCGCCTAAACCAACGCCATAACTACTTGAAGACGGACCTTTGTGAATTTCCATGCGCGAAATAGAAGCCAATTCTAAGTCTTCAATTGCCGATTCGCCATTTCCGTCTGTTAATGGAATGTCTGCATAATATGCACGAATGTTTGCCGTTCCAAAAGGACTTCTTGCGCCAATTCCTCTGATTGTGATTCTGTTTGTATTTAACGAACCACTTTGCATATAAACACCGGGAACTCTGTTTAATATTGGAGCTAATTGTACTGTATTTTCACTGTTAATTTCTGATGAAGTAACAATTGTAATAGCTTCCGAAGCTTTCTGAAGTTTTTGATTGATTGTATTCGCGTTGATCACAATTTCGTCCAATGCATTTGAAGTTGCATACAACGCAATGATTGGATTTTCTCCAGATGAGATTTGTATAATTTGTGTTTGATAACCTTTATATGAAATAACTAACCGAACATCAATTGTTTTAGTTATGATTGAAAATTTTCCTTTAGCATCAGATTGCACACTTACTTTCGTATCAAAATCTGTGATTGTCGCATTGGCTAAGGGAATTGTATTGGATTGATCTATGACAATTCCGGAAACGGAAAACTGCGCAAATACAGTTGTTGAAAATCCTAAAAGTAGTAGAATACAGGAACTAATGTGTTTGGATAGTGTTGGCAAGCTTTTGATTTTAGATTGTGAAATTACGCAGATTTTAGATAATCTTTTTATTGTCTGTGTAAATTTAACATCTTAATGTCATATGTGGTCTTTTAAAACGTGTAGATTCAATAAATGATTACAAATAATAGGTTCTGTTCTGTTATTGTAACAAAAAGAGTATCAGTGTGAAAGAAATCAATACATTTAGAAAATAGATATATCAAACGTTCAACTTTACTAATAAACTTATTTTAAAAATGAAAAAACTAACCACCCAACTACTGATTATCATTGCATTAATAATGATTCACAATCCTCTTTATTCCCAAATAGATAATGAATCTATGGAGTTAGAAGAAAATGTCAATAATATAAATGATTTTAGTAAATTAGAAGATGAAAGGTTACGAATTATTGGAGATATGTATGCTAGTATGTATGAAATCAGCGGGCTTTTTACTGAGTTAGAACGATCGCAAAGTCTTGAAAGATTGATTAGACAGTACAATCGATTAAATACTAAAGAGAATAATTTAGATTCTATTTCGAAAAAACACAAAGAGTATATTCAGCGTTTGGAAGAAATTAAGTCAAAAATTGTACTTCCTGAGCTCAGAAGTGTTGGCGGACAAGAATTACATGATATGGAATCTATGACCGTAACCGAAGGATTTCGAAGAATTATTGAAAATAAGGTACAGGAAATTTTAAAGAAAACGGATCAACTTTCTAGTGTTGGAACAAAGGTTACAGAATTGAATAATACGTCTTATGTGAGTCAAAATTTTAAAAAGCAAATCAGTTGGTCATTTGCGCTTTTGGTTGCGATTGTGATTATTGGCTTTTTTATTATAGCGTATAGAGATGACGAGATTCGAAAAACGATTTTTTCTGGAGATGCTGGTTTACAATTCATCACCATTTTCTCTATTATTATTGCTATTATTCTATTCGGAATTACGGGAGTTCTTGGAGGAAAAGAGATTTCTGCGCTAATTGGTGGTATTTCTGGTTATATTTTAGGTCGAAGTAGTATTGGTAGTAATAAATCGGAGAGTAAAAAATAATTAGCGTTCTTTTAATGTGAAAAAATAAGCGATCCGAAGATCGCTTATAAAAGTTAGAATTATCTAAAACGCCTTTTCAAATTCCATGCAATAGAATTTGAGTTACTGAATACTTTTGTCGTGACTCCTATTTTAGTCTCTGCAGGTACTATATTACTTATTGTTTTCATATTAATGTTTTTTAATTATTTCGCTTAAATGATAATTTTTATTTACACTTAATAGACGAAATATGATGTAGAATGTTACACATTTATAATTACTTAACACATGATTAACTTCTGACCTGCAAATTGTTAAAATATGCCTAATAAATCGGTAATTATGAAAACAGAAAGCAAAAGAAAAGCGATCCGAAGATCGCTTTTAATATTGAAAATTATCTTGGAACAGTATCACCGCAACACCAATTATTGTATGTCCAATTACAAAATTCGGGTTCTTGAGTCTGACACATTGGACCGTCAGAAAAAGCTCCGCCTTTTACTACTTCATTCGCTAATGAAGAAACAGAATCTTTGTTAAGCTTTAATGTTTTTAAATTTCTTTTTTTCATGATAGATAGTTTTGGTTTGATAATAAAAGTACAAAAACAAAACATTAACCACTTACGGGAACACCGTAATTAACACTTAATCAGTAGAATAATAAAACAAGAAAGCGATCCGAAGATCGCTTTACGAAATTTTAAGAAGAAGAAGAGTTTGTGTCGCATTTTTGTACAAGTACACAATTTACTTGATCCACGTAACATACACATCCTGGTGGACACCATAAATAATTTAGAGTACATTTAGCTTTTCCTCCATTAATAGATTTTTGTTCAGATTTATTCAAAACAGAACCCAAATTTGAAATGTTTTTTAACATGATATAGAATTTAAAGTTAATTTAGAATAAAGTTATAAAACTAAAATAATAACCACTTACGGGAATACCGTAATTAACATTTGAACAGGAGATATTTTTATTCAAACTTTTAATCAAGAAATTTAATAAGCTACTGAAATTCAAACAATTATAGATACCAAGAAATAAATTTAAAGCAATATTGTGTATGAAAAACAAACATTACTTACGCCCAATATCATGGATTTCTTTTGTCGTATCTTTTTTAGAAATCCATTTCAATCCAACTCTAATTAATAAGAAAATTACGGCTGAAAATACAAGGAAAAAAGATAGTTGCCCCATAATATAAGCGAAATCGTTGCTTGTTCCAGATCTAAACACATTCATGATGTTTATAATCATTTTTGGTAATTGTACTACCAATGATAAACCAAAAAAAACGCCTAATACTAAAAATATATATCCAAAAATTTTCTTCATAAGGAATCAAATATAAATAATTATTATTCACGAATAAAGCATATTACAAAATGAATATTTTTTCATTCAAAACAAACTCTGAACTTTTTCTATCTTAGCAGTAATGAAAACTATTGATATCAGAACCGTAAATGTGGTTCAATATATAAAACCGTTGCGCGAAGGCGGATCGCTTCCTGCTATTGTAAAAGCTGATGATGGCTTTTTGTATGTCTTAAAGTTTAGAGGCGCAGGACAAGGCAAAAAACCGCTCGTTTCCGAATTGATTGGTGGTGAATTGGCGCGTGCGCTAGGTTTGAAAATTCCTGAATTGGTCTTTATGAATTTAGATGATTCATTCAGTAAAACCGAACCCGATGAGGAAATTCAAGATTTGCTGAAATTTAGTGTAGGACTTAATTTGGGATTACATTTTTTATCAAGCGCCATTACATTTGATCCTTTAGTCACTACTGTAGATGCAAAAACTGCTTCCAAAGTGGTTTTGCTAGATAGTTTGATTAGTAATATTGATAGAACCGTAAAAAACACCAATTTACTCACTTGGAATACTGAATTGTGGATTATTGACAACGGCGCAAGTTTTTACTTTCATCACAATTGGGCAACTTGGGAAAACCATTTGACACGCACATTTCCATTAATTAAAGATCATGTATTATTGGCGCAAGCAACAGAATTAAAGGAAGTTGCGAAAGATTTTTTGGAGATACTTACGAAAGAAAAAATAGCAGAAATCATTCAGGCAATTCCTGAAGATTGGCTAGAACACGAATCCGATGATTTGTCGCCTGACGAAATGAGAACTGCATATATTACATATTTGGAAGCAAAACTTGCTATGATTGATTCACTCGTAAAAGAAGCGGAACATGCAAGATAAAGTCACTTTCGAATACGCAATTATACGATTCATGCCTAAAGTAGAGCGTGAAGAATTCTTTAATATTGGTGTGATCGTATTCTCGAAACGAAAGAAATTTCTAGGCTTAAAATATCATATTGATGCTGAAAAATTAGCTGCATTTTCATGCGAAATCACTCGGAAAGAGTTAACCGAATATCTAAAAGCTTGGGAATTCATCTGTAAAGGAACTCCAAATGGCGGCGCAATTGGAGCATTTGAAATTTCTGATCGTTTTCGTTGGTTGGCAGCTTCAAAAAGCACGATGATATTATGCTCGCCAACACATTCTGGCTTATGTCATGATCCTTCGATTGAATTGGAAGATATTTTTGAGAAGTATGTATTGTAATTGGTTTAATGTTTAATGTTTAATGTTTAATGTTTAATGTTTAATGTTTAATGTTTAATGTTTAATGTTTAATGTTTAATGTTTAATGTTTAATGAAAGTTAATTTTTCTTGATGATTTCAAACGTTACTTCGAGTGATTTTTGAAAAAAATTGTATCGAGAAGTGCTCTGAAAATATAGATGTGAAGGTGAATCGTAAGATCTCTTAATACTGGAAACTAACATCTCAATACTAATAACCAAACGTCACTTCGAGTGATTTTTGATAAAAAATTGCACTTCGATAAACTCAGCAGAGCTATCGAGAAGTGCTCGAATATTAAAAATATATACTTTACAACTATGAAAATTCAATTTAAAATCTGCCTCATTTCACTCGTTTTTCTAGGTAGTAATTTGGCGTTTTCACAAACAAATTGGGATGAAAAAATTCAGCAAGAACTTCCTAGTATTCTTCAAAAACATCGAGAATTGGTTAGTATTCCAAATGTTGCTTCGGATGAAGAAAACATGCTAAAAAATGTAGCTTGGGTGACGAAAGAATTTGAAAAACTCAATTTTGAAGTTTCGCTGTTAGAAACAACAACTTTACCTGTGTTTCTGGCTGAAAAGCAAGTTGATAAAAACGCGAAAACGATCTTATTTTATCTGCATTTGGATGGACAAGCCGTGAATCCTGCAAAGTGGAATCAGAAAGATCCGTTTCGTCCTGTATTGAAAGAACAAGATGCAGAAGGCGTTTGGCAAATTATCAATTGGTCGCGAATTAAAACGCATATAAATCCAGATTGGCGTGTATTTGGTCGCGCAGCAGCAGATGACAAAGCACCAATTATTATGATGCTTTCCGCGTTGGAATTCTTGCGAAAGCAACAACAAGAATTAAAATATAATGTAAAAATTATTCTTGATTTACAAGAAGAAACACAATCTGAAGCTTTTTTAAGCACACTTGAAACGTATAAAAATCGCTACGCCGCCGATTATATGATTATTATGGACGGACCAGCGCATCCAACCAACAAACCTACGTTAACGTTTGGTTGCAGAGGGATTGCTACGTGTTCTATAACAATTTACGGCGCTAAATTGCCGCAACATAGTGGACATTATGGAAACTATGCGCCAAATCCTGTGTTTAACATGTCGCATTTATTAGCAAGTATGAAAAGTGACGATGGAAAAGTATTAATTGATGGTTTTTATGATGGAATTACTTTAGATGAAAAAACACAACAATTACTTTCGCAAGTTCCAGATGATAACGAAAAGATGAAAGCTGATTTGGGAATTGTAGAGATAGATAGTGTTGGACGCAGTTACCAAGAATCATTGCAATATCCGTCATTAAATGTGCGTCATATAGAAACTTCTTGGAAAGGTCCAGGGTTGAAAACGATTATTCCAGAAATTGCAACCGCGTATTTAGATATTCGTTTGGTAAAAGAAACTGACGGCGAAAATCAATTAGAAAAAATAAAAAAGCACATAGAAAATCAAGGATATTTAGTGTTAGATCGCGAACCAACTGATGCAGAACGGTTACAATATTCAAGAATTGCTACGCTGAAAATGAATGCTGGTGTAAATGCTTTTCGAACAGATATCAATTCGTTTATTGGTACAAAACTGCGAGAAACGTTAGAAGCTGAATTTGGCGAAACTCCAATTCTAATTCGAACTATGGGCGGAACTGTTCCGATTACGCCTGCGATAAAAGTCTTAAATATTCCTGCGATTATAGTTCCGATGGTAAATATGGACAACAATCAACACAATCCAAATGAAAATATTCGAATTGGAAATATTTCGCAAGGAATTAAAATGTGTTTGGCGATTTTGTCAATGAAAATTTGATTTAGACTTCTTAGACTCGCTTCGCTTTTGGATTGTTGATATGTTGATATGTTGATATGTTGATAAATGAATTATTTACTCGATGGAATAACCTTATAAACCTCTAAACTTTTAAACTAAAATTTTGCTTTTAGATTTGTTATGTGATACTGAATTTAGTACAAAGAAATCTCAATACTAAATCTAATCAATCCAAATAGACTTTGTATTCGTAAATTCTCTAATTCCGTAACTAGAAAGTTCGCGTCCGTAACCACTATTTTTAATTCCACCAAATGGTAACCTTGGATCAGAAACTACGAGTTTGTTTACAAAACTGCTTCCTGCTTCCAATTGCAATGCAACTTTTTCGCCGCGTTTTTTATCTCCAGTAATCACACCTGAACCTAAACCGTAATTAGAATTATTGGCAAGTTCAATAGCATGTTTCTCATTTTTCGCTTTAATAACCGAAGCTACAGGACCAAAAAGTTCATTATCAAATGCTTCCATTCCTGGTTTTACTTCTGCCAAAATTGTCGCAGGATAATACGCGCCATTACTATCAGGAATGTTTCCTCCTAAAACCAATCGTGCACCTTGCGAAACACTTTTTCCTACTTGTTCGTGTAACTCGTCACGCAAATCTTTTCGTGCCATTGGTCCTAAAAACGTGTCTTTTTCGGTTGGTTCGCCCATTTTCTTATCTTTCATCTTCTTCGTGAATATGGTCAAGAAATCATCGTAAATTTCATCCAACACTACAAAACGTTTTGCGGCAATACACGTTTGTCCGTTGTTTTGCAAACGTCCGAATGTTGCCAAATCGGTTGCTTCTTCCAAATCGGCATCTTCTAGAATGATATACGCGTCGCTTCCGCCCAATTCCATCACGGTTTTCTTTAAGTTTTCTCCAGCAATGGAAGCAACAGAACGTCCAGCAGGTTCACTTCCTGTTAAGGTGACAGCTTTGATATGTTTGTTTTCAATCACTGCTTTTACAGCATCTGAACCAATATTTAGGTTTGCAAAAATTCCTTTCGGGAAACCTGCCTTTTCAAACGCTTCTTCCAATGCAAATGCACAACCTTGTACGTTGGATGCATGTTTTAAAACGCCTGTATTTCCTGCCATAATTGCTGGTGCGGCAAAACGAATGACTTGATAAAACGGGAAATTCCAAGGCATTACCGCCAATACAACGCCAATCGGTTGAAACGTCACATAACTTTTAGAGGCTTCTGTGTCTACATTTGTATCTGCTAATAATTCTGCTGCATTATCAGCATAATAGCGACAAATGTTAGCGCATTTTTCTACTTCTCCGCGCGATTGCCCAATGATTTTCCCCATTTCTTTGGTTGCCAACTGCGCATATTCTTCTTTATTATCTTCTAAAACGTCTGCAAGTTTGTGCATTAATTTCGCACGTTCTTCAAAATTTTTGTTTCTCCAAGTTTGATATACTTCGTTTGCTTTTGCGACTTTATTTTCTGCTTCTTTTGTGCTAATACGATTGTATTCAGCTATTTGTTCGCCAGTTGCGGGATTTATACTTTTTGCGGTTTCCATGTTTTATTTTTTTATGTTTTCTGAATATTCTTTGAGTAATACATTTAATATTTTATGATTTAGAGAGTAATCTACAGCTAAATCAATCACGTGTACTCCATCTGAATTTAGAGAAGTTTCCAAATCGTATTTAAAATCTTCTACTGATTCTGGACGATAGCCTGAAGCACCAAAACTTTCTGCATATTTTACAAAATCAGGATTTCCAAAATCGAGACTGTATTTTTCCAATTCTTCTTTTTCTTGCTTCCATTGAATCATTCCGTATGCGTTATCATTCAAAATAATCACAACTAAATTTAGATTGAGTCGTACGGCGGTTTCTAATTCTTGCGAATTCATCATAAATCCACCATCGCCATTAATGGAAATTACTTTTTTATCTGGATACAATTCGCTCACCATCATGGCAGACGGCAAACCTGCGCTCATCGTGGCAAGTGCATTGTCTAGTAATAAACCATTTGGTACATACGCAGGATAATTTCGGGCAAACCATATTTTATAAATTCCATTGTCAAGTGTCACAATTCCGTCATCTGGTAATATATCGCGAACAATTTTGACTGTACGTTGTGGCAATATTGGAAAACGATCATCGGCTTCATATTTTGCCAAATGTTCTGAAACGTTCTTTTTTATTTTCATGAAGAAATCCGTATTCCACGATTTCGCAATCGGTTTCAATGCTTTTGTCAATTGTTGAATGCTTGTCGCGATGTCGCCTATTACATTTAGCTGCGGAAAATAAACTTCATCAATTTCAGCCGGAAAGAAATTTACGTGAATCACTTTTCGTTCGTCTTCTGGATGCATGAAAAAAGGTGGTTTCTCGATTGTATCGTGTCCAACATTAATAATTAAGTCCGCACTTTTAATCGCTTCATGAATAAAATCATTATCAGATAATGCAGCTGTTCCTAGATACAACGGATGACGTTCGTCGATGATTCCTTTGCCCATTTGCGTATTGAAAAACGGAATTCCGATCGTATCTACAAATTCGGCTAACGAGTTACTTGCCCGTTTTCTATTCGCGCCAGCGCCAATTAATAATAAAGGCATTTTTGCGGCTTCAATCATTTTTGCTGCATTTTCAATAGCATTTGTTTCTGCGTGTGGCATTTTAGCATCTACTACATCAAAAATTCGTGGTGATTCTACTATTTCTTGTGCAACATCTTCTGGAAATTCAATATGTACAGCTCCTGGACGTTCTTCTTGTGCGCGTCGAAATGCTTCACGTATGATAGAAGAAACTTGATCGCCGTTGGTAATTTGTTTTGTATATTTAGTCAGCGGTTTCATCATTTCCACCACATCAATGATTTGAAAGTTTCCCTGTTTACTTCTGTTAATCGGTTTTTGACCAGATATAATGACAAGCGGCATCGCGCCAAGTTGTGCATACGCGGCTGGCGTAACCATATTTGTTGCGCCAGGACCTAATGTTGACATACAAACTCCAGCTTTTCCTGTGAGTCTTCCGTACGTTGCTGCCATAAATCCTGCGCCTTGTTCGTGTCGTGTGAGTACGAAATTTATTTTGTCAGATTTACGAATGGAGTCTAACATATCTAAGTTTTCCTCGCCTGGAAGTCCAAATATATATTCTACGCCTTCATTTTCTAATGCTTTTATAAATAGGTCTGATGCTTTCATTGGTTGTTTTTATTGTTGATTTTGTTTGTTTGTTTGTTTGTTGCTTGTTGTTTGTTTGTTGTTTGTTTGTTGTTTGTTTGTTTGTTTGTTTAAAAATTGAAGATACTACTTGTTCTTTTGGAAACTTAACTGTATCGGGTTTTTCATTAGCTGTTTTCGTAGTTTCTAGTTTCTAGTTTCTAGTTTCTAGTTTCTAGTTTCTAGTTTCTAGTTTCTAGTAAAATTAAAAAAACGAAATTATTAGCTTCGATGTTTCTCAACTACCTTTTATATTTTTTTGTATTTTTAAGAATCCACATTAATTAAAATCATTGATCCCGAAAATCCATGCCAAGAATAGAATATCGTGTGTACGTTGTAGAGTTGTCTAAACGAGTGTTTACGGAAAATACAAAATTTCGTTTGGCGAATCCGCAGTTTAATGGCGTATTGGAATGTTTGTATGTT
This sequence comes from Kordia antarctica, assembly GCF_009901525.1. Classification (NCBI taxonomy): domain Bacteria; kingdom Pseudomonadati; phylum Bacteroidota; class Flavobacteriia; order Flavobacteriales; family Flavobacteriaceae; genus Kordia; species Kordia antarctica. Next base: position 226,283 of record NZ_CP019288.1, on the reverse strand, counting down.
GGCATGACTAGCAAAACACCGAAAGAACGTTTTTTGCAACATAAAACAGGCTATCGAAACCAAAAAGGACACAAATTATCGTCCAATATTGTTGAAAAATACGGATTGTACTTGCGTCCGAGTTTGTACAATCATATTGACGCATTCACTACACGATTGCAAGCGTTGAAGATGGAAAAAATACTTGCGTTAGAATTGCGAAGAAAACGGTATGCAGTTTGGTTTAATTGATTTTGGACTGCTTAGATCGTTTTACACTGAGCGGAGTCGAAGTGTTGGATTTGCTCAGATTTTTCAGTCATTACGGAAACCATCTTTTTTATATAGTATCTTTGTGATAGTTTTATCAAGCATAAAAATCACTTATGAAAAAAATACTTCAAGCTTTACTTATCATATTTCTATTGAATAGTTGTTCTAATGGAACAAAAAAAGAAGCTTCAAAAGAAACAAAAGTTGAAACGAAAGATGTTTCTAAAATAGAATATCCGCTAGATAGCTTGTTATCATATGATTCTGAAGTAGCTTTAAAAAAAGTTTATGGAGAACATGTGAAAAGATCCGTTGGCTATTATCCTGAAGGAATGGGCGAATATGCAACTACAGTATTATTTCCTGATTCTAAAAACCAAGTTGAGTTTGTGTGGGAAGATGATTCAATCCATTATAATAAACTTCAATACATTAGATTAGCTGGAAAACAGACGGATTGGAAAACAAAAGAAGGCATTACTATTGGTACCGATATGAAAACGCTTGAAACTTTAAACAAGCAACCTTTTGGATTTTTTGGTTTAGAATGGGATTATGCTGGAGCTATTGATTGGAAAGATGGTTATCTTGAGGAACGAAATATTTTTGGAAGTTTGGCTTATCCAACGGATTCAATGCCTGAAGATTTTATGGATTTACACGGCGATCATACGATTGAAAGTTCTTCGAAAATTGCTCAAAAAGCAAATTTGATTCTTAGTGAAATTATTATGAAGCCATCTAATTGAGAACTTTATTTCGATTATAGCATGAAAAAAAAATTAACAAAACGAATTCTCAAAATACTATTCATTAGTGCAAGCATCGCTTCTTTGTGGTTTGTACCATGGATTTTAGTAAAAGCTTGGATATTACCACTACCAAATACGGTTCAAGAACAGGTAGATGAAGCAATTGGACATGGATTTGACGGAATGATTGTGTATGTTGATGAAGCCGGAAAACCGCCAGCATTTTATACAGGCGGTTGGAAAAATCGTGAAAACAAAATACCTGCCGATCCAAAATCGTTATTTAAAATTGCGAGCATTAGCAAATTATATGTTGCTGTTTCTATTGCTAAATTGGTCAATGACAAACGCTTATCGTTAGATGAAACACTCGCCGATTACTTTCCAGAACTTGTTGGCAGCATTGAAAATGCAGAAAAAATCACACTAAAATTAATGGTTCAACATCGAAGTGGAATTCCTAATTTTACCAGTAATCCTAAATTTTGGGAAAACGAACAAGAAAACGGAAAAAAGGCACTGGATTTTGCACTCGACTTACCTGCAAGTTTTGAACCAGATGAAGGTTATGAATATTCAAATACGAATTATTTATTACTGCGTAAAATCATTAAGAAAGTAGTTGGTTACAGTCATCAACAATATATAAAAGAAGAAATTTTGATTCCGCTCGGACTAAAAAATACATTCTTTTCACTAAATGAAGTCAATATCGACGATGTAATGAGTGGTTATTATGTTGGAATTGACGCCGATTTAAAAACAAATGAAAACGGAATGCTAGCTACCGCAGAAGATGTAGGTATATTTTTAAGAGCATTAAACGATGGTTCTGTGTTAGATGAAGGCGAACAGGAAATATACGCTTCTATTTATGTATACGAACATGGCGGTTTGGTTCCTGGTTATCAAAGTCTTGCGGAATATCACAAAGACATTGACACGGTTGTTGTTCAATTTATAAACACTACTGATTTTAATGGCTACGAATGGAATTTATCGGAAATTGTCATTAATCGTATTGTTAAAATAATGCGGAACGAGAAAGTTGATTGAAAATAGATTGTTAGATTTTTGGACTTGCTTAGATCGTTAGATTGTGTCATTACGAGCGAGAGTGAAGTAATCTGTTGATCGTTAAGTTCCTAATGCTAGCGCGAGTTTTTTAACTCGTGTCGATAAACAAACTAAAAACATTCGTGGCAACTTCTCAATAGTTCTGCTGAGTTTACCGAAGTACAATTTTTCTCCATTTCATTCCGAAAAACCACTTGAAGCGACGCTTTCAGTTATTCAATCCTTTAATTTTTCAATCAAAATGTATTACAAACTCCCCTAAATTACCTTCAAATCGATCAAAATGTAACAAAACCAGCTTAATTTCGTCTTCTTTACAACCAACCAAAGAAGAACATGTCAAAATCTGTATCGGAAATTAAAGAAGCTTGGAATACTATCATTTTATTTTTAATACTACTCACAGCTTTAAGTTTAGTAGCATATTATGTGATTTTAAAATTAAACCCAACCAGTATTTACGTTGGAGCTTTAATGATATCTCCTGCTTTAGCAGCTTTCATTACTTTAAAAATTAAGAAAAGACCGATTGCTAGTTTACCTTGGAGTTTAAAAGAACTCAGCTATTTAAAACGCTCCTACTTCACTCCTATTCTATATGTTTCAATTGCATACCTATTAATTTGGCTCCTTGGTTTTGGTCAGTTTATCAATACCGAACAACTTATCGAATGGAGTAATGAATTAGGCATTGAAAGTTCTAATAAAGCACTCGTTATCATAGTAATGGTTTTTCTGTTATTAACTGTTGGTGTAATCAAAAATTTAGGTTCTACTTTGGGAGAAGAAATTGGATGGCGCGGCTTTTTAATATTCGAATTAAGAAAAGTAATGCCGTTCAAAGCACTCGCTATTGTAAGCGGACTAATTTGGGCTATTTGGCATTATCCGATAATAAATTTAATGTATGGAAGAAGTGAAAATTTGATACTTCACATGAGTGCATTTACAATTATGATCATTGGAATATCTGTAATCTTAGCCTATTACACCTTTAAATCCAATAGTTTATGGCCAGCCGCGGTGTATCATTCTATTCATAATATTTACATTCAAAAAATTTGTACACCATTAACTATTTCTAATGATAAAACTATATTTTGGATTGATGAATATGGTTTTATGATTCCAATTGTAACCACTCTTTTTGCAATTTACTTTTGGAGAAAAGCTGAAAAAGAGAATTTATAGCAAAGCATAAACCGTCAGTTCGAGTGGCGAATCTGTGATTCGTTGTATCGATAACAACTCGCAACTATAAAGTCTATCTTGTTTTCTAAGCACTTCTCGATACAAATTTGTTTCACAAATTCACTCGAAGTGACGCTTTTAGTTTTTCAATAATTCAATCCTTCAATCATTTAATTCTGGATAAAAAATAAATAGATGCTGAATCAAGTTCAGCATGACGAAAGAAAGTTGACTTTATTTGGGAAACTTTCGTCAAAAACTTACTTTTGAATTGATGAATCAAAATGTATTACAAACTCCAATAGATAACTAGCGCGAGTTTTTCAACTCGTGCCGATAAACAAACTAAAAAAGCATTCGTGCATTCGTGGCTTCTTTTATAGATTACTAAATGCATTACGATTGGCTTTAGTTTTTCATCACTAAATAGATTCCTGCCTACGCAGGAATGACAGAAGAAAGTTTTTCAACCATTCAATCCTTCAATCATTTAATTTTTCAATCAAAAAACCTATTTTTGAATTGATGAATCAAAATGTATTACAAACTCCCATAGATTACCTCAAAGGCGTTGGTCCAAACCGTGCCGATTTGCTTCGTAAAGAACTGGGAATACATACATATCAGGATTTTATCAACCTATTTCCCAATCGGTATATTGACAAAACACGCTATTTTAAAATTGCGGAGTTGCAACGAAATTCTTCTGAAGTACAAGTTGTGGGGAAAATTACGCATATCAAAATGGTGCAACAGCAACGTGGAAAGCGTTTGGTTGCAACTTTCACTGATGGAACTGGCGAAATGGAACTCATCTGGTTTCGCGGTCACAAATGGATAAAAGATAGCATAAAACTGAATACGCCATACGTGATTTTCGGCAAAACGAATTGGTATAACGGTTTATTTTCTTTGCCACATCCAGAAATGGAATTATTGCAAGAACACGAACAAAGCTTGCGAACTGCGATGCAACCTGTATATCCATCAACGGAAAAACTCAGCAATAAAGGCATTACGAATAGAGTTGTCAATAAGTTGATGCAGCAATTGTTTACGGAATCGCGCACGCAATTTTATGAAACCTTGCCGCCTTCTATTTTGGAGGAACTCAAATTGATTTCAAAAAGTGAAGCATTATTCAACATTCACTTTCCGAAAAGTCAAGAATTATTGGCGAAAGCGCAATATCGTTTGAAATTTGAAGAACTATTTTACATTCAAATACAACTCATCACTAAAAACCTCATCCATAAAAGTAAAATAAAAGGTTTTCCGTTTGATCAAGTTGGCGAAAAATTTAATGATTTTTATGCGAATCATTTGCCATTCGACTTAACAAACGCGCAAAAACGAGTAATTAAAGAAATTCGAAACGATTTAGGCAGCAATGCACAAATGAATCGGCTTTTGCAAGGTGATGTTGGTTCGGGAAAAACAATTGTCGCGCTGATGTCAATGTTATTAGCGATTGACAACGATTTTCAGGCATGTATCATGGCACCAACGGAAATTTTATCCACACAGCATTATAATGGAATTATGGAGTTAGTAGAACCGCTAGGTTTACAAGTGAAACTCTTGACAGGTTCGGTTAAAAAGAAAGATAGGCGCATCATTCACGAAATGTTAGAAGATGGTTCGTTGCACATTCTCATTGGAACACACGCCGTTTTAGAAGATAAAGTCAAGTTCAAAAATCTTGGATTGGCAATTATTGATGAGCAACATCGGTTTGGTGTAGAACAACGTTCAAAATTGTGGCATAAAAATACGTTTCCGCCGCATATTTTGGTTATGACCGCAACGCCGATTCCGCGAACATTAGCGATGAGTTTGTATGGCGATTTGGATATTTCTGTGATTGATGAATTGCCGCCTGGCAGAAAAGCGATTAAAACCGTGCATCGCTATGATAGCAATCGGTTGAAAGTGTTTAAATTTATTCGAGATGAAATAAAAAAAGGTAGACAAATTTATATAGTTTATCCGCTGATTCAAGAATCGGAACAGTTGGACTATAAGGATTTGATGGACGGTTATGAAAGCATTTCACGAGAATTTCCAATGCCAGAATATCAAATTTCCATTGTACACGGAAAGATGAAACCTGCGGATAAAGATTTTGAAATGAATCGTTTTATCAAAGGTGAAACCCAAATTATGGTGGCAACTACTGTAATTGAAGTTGGTGTAAATGTTCCAAACGCTTCCGTAATGATTGTGGAAAGTGCCGAACGTTTTGGATTGTCACAATTGCATCAATTACGCGGTCGAGTTGGTCGTGGCGCAGAACAGAGTTTTTGTATTCTCATGACGAGTCACAAATTAAGTGCAGACGGAAAAACACGTTTAGAAACGATGGTTCGTACCAGTGATGGATTTGAAATTGCAGAAGTCGATTTGAAACTTCGCGGACCAGGAAATATTATGGGAACGCAACAAAGTGGTGTGTTAAACCTAAAAATAGCAGATATTGTAAAAGACAACGACATTCTGAAAACGGCTCGTTATTACGCGATGCAAATTTTAAAAGCTGATCCGAGTTTGAGATTAGAAGCACATAAAGCAGTTCGGTATACGTTTGCGCAATTGGTGAAACATAAGAATATTTGGAATTATATTAGTTAGACTCGCTTCGCTCAATTCAAGAATTTAAAAATTCAATTATTCAAGGTTGTTTATCGACATTGTTTTTTGATTTCAAGAAATAATTTGCAAATCAACATTTTCTTTTGTAAATAAGTTGATAGCTTTTAAATCATCTATCAAAAAGTTAGACTTTAGAAACTTTGGAGTTAGACTTGTTTCCGCGTAGGCGGGAATCTGTTAGATGCGATTCACTTTTAGATTATTAGACTTGCTTAGATCATCAAATTTTAGATATAGTAGACATTCGTCAAGCTGAACTTGATTCAGCTTCACATAACAGTATGTATCAATTCTTATGAGATTCCGAATCAAGTTCGGAATGACGTTCCAACAAACAAACACACAAACGAATAAACAAACATCACATTAAGCAAAGTCAAATCGCATTTCAATAAAATTATGTAACTTTAATCAATTCATTTTAACCAACACACAACATTATGAAATTAGGTGCATTTTCTGTGAGTCTTGCTGTGAAAGATATTCACGTTTCGAAAGCTTTTTATGAGAATTTAGGTTTTACTGTTTTTCATGGAGAAATTGATCAAAACTGGTTGATTATGAAAAATGGCGAAACTATTATTGGATTGTTTCAAGGTATGTTTGAAGGCAATTTGTTGACATTTAATCCAGGTTGGAATCAAGATGCACAGCCATTGGAATCATTTACTGATGTAAGAGATATTCAAAAGAAATTAAAAGGCGAAAATGTTGCTTTTTCTACTGAAGCAGACGAAACTACAAAAGGTCCAGCAAGTTTTTCGATTACAGATCCTGATGGGAATGTTATTTTGATAGATCAGCATGTGTAGTTTGGAATCGCTTTGCTCTTGGACTCGCTTCGCTTTTAGATACGGCTTTGCCTTTGGTATCGCTTTGCTCTTAGACACGCTTCGCTTTTAGAAACGGCTTCGCTCTTGGGATTTTGGTATGTGAATTATTTACACATTAGATAAATCTTTCAACTCTTTTAACTTTTAACTTTTAACTTTTAACTTTTAACTTTTAACTTTTAAATTAAAATTTTCTGTTAGATGCTTCACAACTTTTTACAATTTTATAAATTTAGAAACAATCGTTCCTTGTGAAGAAATGACTTTAATAATATACGTTCCAGATGCTAAGAAATCAATAGCAACTGTATTTTCAGAACTAATTATTTCTTTTACTAATTGACCAGAAAGGGTATGAATTATAATTTTTTCAATTGATGTATTCGTTTTGATATGAAGTGTATTTGCTGTTGGATTTGGATACATTACAACCGTGTCTTCTAATTCAAATTCAGCATTGCTTAAAACATAGGCATCTTTGAAACGAATTAACATATTTCTTTTATTCGTACTTGTGGAAGAGTACGCGCCTGTGACAATTATTTTTCCATCTGGCTGAATTAATAAATCGCTCGAATAATCTTGTCGAGCGCTAACTTGATGTAAATATTGTCCGTTAGTTCCAAAATTGGTGACGCGCGTTCCATCATCATTAAAAGCGATTAAAAATAAATCGTAATTATTATTTCCAATTGCATGACCAGAAGCTAAAATAGTTCCATCAGGTAATACACTTATTTTTTTACCAAAACTCGTGCTATAATTAGAAGCATCTGGAGTTTCTATATGAAATCCGTCAATACTGAAAGTTGTATCCAAAGTTCCATCTAAATTAAAACGCATCAATATGGTATGAGGCAAAAAGCTTGTTCCAGAAACAGTTCCTGTTGCTAAAATCTTATTGTTATGAAGTACAAAATCTGTTATGTATTCGTTTGTATAACCAATATCTGTTAACTGCATTCCGTTTGTACCAAAAGAAGCATCAAAATTACCCGTAACGTCAAGCTTTACAAGCAAAGTATCTTTATTATCATTTAGGTCAATTGATGAACCTGACAAGAATAGTGTGCCATCATTTTGCACAGAAATTTCGTTAAGATTTACTCCTTTTGCCAATGAAACTGTTTGAATTCCATTGGTTGCAAAAGCTGTATCTAAGTTTCCTAAAGCATCATATTTTGCAATTTTTGCCGTGCTATAACCTGTGGCAGTTTCTTTGCTGTAACCAACAACGTATATATCGCCTGTTGCAGTAATTTGAATATCGCTTAAATAATCGTCATCTGAACCTAATTCTGTTTTTACATATCCATTCGTTCCAAATGTAGTATCTGTACTTCCATCTGCATTAAAACGAGCTAATAAAGCATGATAATAAAACCCAGATAATGAAGGATTTATATCAGATTGTCCAACGACAATAATTTTACCATCTGATTGCACATCCATTCCATAAATAGTTTCTTTTTGATTGCTGATAGAATTCGTTATGATGAAACCATTCGTTCCAAATGAAGTATCTGGAGAACCGTCAACATTGTATTTCGCTATAAAAAATTCAGTGCTTGCATTTAGTGTTCCTGATATTAAAATTTTTCCGTCAGGTAACAAAATAGCACTATTTAAAAAGTTACCATTTGACAATGAATCTTGAAAACCATCGGTTCCGAAAGTGGTATCTAAACTTATGTTTTGACTAGATAGTTTAGCGATAAAAAACAGTAAAAATATACATGCTATTTTTTTCATAATATGAACGATTTTGTAAATGAATTGGTAGTAAAAATTAAAATTTATGCTTGCAAATATAAGAAAAGCGTCTATTATGAAATAAACGCTTTTTTTGTGATGAATGACTGCGATAGTTTCTCATTCATACAGCAATTTTTCTTTAATATTTTTAAATAGCTTCTCCTTTTTTCAATTTGTCCAAATTAGCTTGTACTCTACTTTTACTTGCGGCATTTGGCGCATTTTCTAATGCTTTTTTAAGATGTTTTATTGCAGGTTTGAAATCTCCTTTTGCAGAATATGCTCTTGCCATTCCGTAATGTACAGGCCAAGTTCCTTTGTGTTTTTTTGCATTATAGGTGAAGATTTCCATTGCTCTGTCGTTCATCTTTTGTGCTAATAATTGACGTCCATATTGATGAATTTCAATAACAGTTGCCAATGGTAATGCTTGATCTATTGCTGCTAAAGCTTCATCATTTTTACCTTGCTTCATTAATATAGCCGCTTTTATTTGTGTATTGGCAAATGTTTGTTGGCTATAAAATTGTCCTGCAATTGCATTATTAATCCACGCTAATGCTTCGTCTAAATCGCCACCATTATTAAGTGAAAATGCTGCCGCATCTTCCCAAGTTTGACGATTGAATCCTAGTTGATCTTGCATTGTTTTGCGAATATTAGCCAATACAATAGTTGTAACATCTACTTCAATGGCAAACGGAATTTCTTTCTTTTCCCATTGTAATGCCAATGTTGTACTATTCGGCTTTACCTCAATAAAATCAAAGGTTAATAATTCTTTAGTTGGAATTTCTTTTGATTGAACTTCTACGCGCAAAGCATCTTCCGATGGCTCATAAAAGTAACTTCCCCAAGAAGTACTGTTGTTTGAAAAAATAAGCGTTACGCTCCCATTTTCTTTGACTTCCATGTGTAATCCGTACGTTCCTGCTTTGATTGGCTTTCCTTCAATTTTTACATCGTTAGAGAATGTAATTACTGTGTTTTCATCAGCGCCAGCGCGCCAAGGAGATTCCTTTGCAGTTCCGAATCCGAAATTGTTCATTCCGTAAGGAACCAATTTTCCCCAAATTTCACGCCCGCGAACGCTAGGTCTTGAATATGTTACGCTGATATTTGTAATTCCAACCGTTTGAGAAACTGTAGCTTTTTGACTTCCGCGCGGCGTATTTATCTGTGCAAATGCTGTTGAAGTGAAGAGGAAGCACATAAAAACAGCAACACTAGCAACGTGTGTAATTTTTGATTTCATATAATTTGGTGTTAGTCAGTTAAGTTTATTTTAACAAGATAAGTCTTCAAATACAGTGTGTTTGTTATAGCTTTGTTAATGTTGACGTTAGATATGTTAATTAACATTTGTATGACTAAGTTCTAATTCTTCAAAAAGAAAAAAGTTCCTTTTAGAAGTTCTATATGTATTCTATTTGTATTTTTTATTCCACTGAGTCTTTTATAACTTTTGTTTGTGATAAAAGATCATGAATTCCATTTTTTGTAAACAGAAATGAAATTCGGTCAAATGGGATTAATCGGTAAAAACTGCGATAAATAATATCTCTATTTTCAGGTTTTTCTCCATTGATTTTTACAACTTTTGTTTTAGTCACAAATTTCCCAATAGTTTTTTGAAATTTGATTTCCATAATCGCATAGTAGGCAATAAATGTTCCGATAATCACAATGAAATTAATAATAGTTAACATTCGTTGGTCATTTAGTTGAACAAAAAAACCTATTACAAAACTGATTACAAATACTGAAAATAACCAAGCTATAGAGTCAATTATAAAATTCACAAATCTAATTCCTGAACCAACTACATTAGTGGCTACTTTTAATTCTTGTTCTTTTTCAATAGTTGCTTTTTCTTTTATTCTTTCAAAATTATTAGCGTCAATATTTCGTTTATTAATTTACAATTCAGCCGCCTCAATTGCGATTGGATTGTAACCATTTCTTTCAATAGTTACTATTTTTATTAATTCTTCATCAGATCGTTCTGACATTACTCGTTTAAATTCGTTTTCCATTCGGTTTGTTTATATTGATGTCAACATATATAAAAGTAGTTTCCGTTATATTTCTTATACCAATCTTTGAGTATATCATTAAAGTTTAGTTCCTGCTAAAACTATAAGAATCTCTACTAAAATCAAAATTATCCAGTGTTTTTAATTGCGATTGTAATCAAAAAAGCCCTGCAAATTGCAAGGCTTTCTTATTCTTAAATGTATGCTGATGATTTACTGTTTGATGAATTTCTTAGTTAAAATTTCATCGCCATCGTTGATCTGTAATATGTAGATTCCAGCTTTTAGGTTTGCTACATTAATCGTTTTGTTTGTTAACGTTCCAACTTTTACAACTTGTCCAAGTAACGAATGAATTTGATATTCAGCCGTTGCATCTGCAAAGATTTTTACTTGCAATTGACTTCTAACAGGATTCGGATATACCGTAAAATCTTCGTCTACAAATAAACCATCTTCTTCAGAAAAAGCTGAGTGTACTATGATATCTGATTTTGTTGGCTCCGAGTTCATTCTCGCGGAAGCGTTCACAATACCAGTAATCGTAACCTGATCTATATAGATTTGATCCGCATTTGCCGAAGCATCTGCTTGGAATCTAAACTTCGCATCGCTTACAAAATTATAACTTGATTTGCTTAAGGTTACTTTTGAGCTAAAGAAGTTATTATTTTGGAAATCGGTTCCACTTACATACGTACGAACTGTTTGCCAGCTAGAACCATTGTAATAACGCAACCAAAAATCTTCTCCCGTTTCCATACTGTATGAATAGAAATAGAATTCAACTTCTACCTCATCATACGGAGAAACATCTACATCGTTTAATGTCATTGAAGATTTTGTTCCTGAATTATCACGAAGACGTATAGAATAATTTCCTTCGTATGAATTGCTTCCTGAATATCGGTAGCAATCGCTTCCACCATCAACCCAACCGTCTAAGCCAGATTCAAAGAATCCTTCATGCAAAACAGTTGTGCTTCCTGCTGTTCCTGAACTTCCTCCATCTACAGAATGTGTTCCTAAGTTTGAAAAAGTGTCAGTTGCAAACGAATCCCATTCCGCAACTGCATAATTTGTGTTTGGACTTGTAACACTCGATTTTCGCACTAACGTAACATTCTGAGCAAAATTAGAACTTCCACCATTGAACGTTCCGATAATATCAATGAGCACATTATTTTTGAACAATCCGACAGGATCATTTCCATTAAAAGTCGCAACCGCGCCTCCTGTAGTTACGTCAGCTTGATTTTGGATGGTTGAATTCGCTGAACTATTCGCAATTACATATACATTTCCATCATTTAAATTTCCTGATAACGCATACGCTGATGACCAACTTCCTGCGCCATTTGTTTGTTTTTTGATCGTATAAATCGATAAATTGACACTGCTTCCGGTAAAGTTTGCAATTTCTAATGCTTTATTGTTTGATGAACCTTCAATGTATTCTGAAAAGAATAAATCGTCCGTACTTCCACCAGGATTTCCTCCGCCAGTTGTTGTCGTAATGGTTACTCCTGAACTAGCACTCGATGTATTTCCTGCGGCATCTTTAGCCGTGACTGTAAATGTATAACTTGTGTTTTCTGAAAGTCCCGATACATTATATGTTGTATTAGCTGTGTTCCCAATGAATACACTATTTTGAAATATCTCATAAGATGTTACTGCTGTATTATCTGTTGAAAAAGCCCAATTTAAAGTCGTTGCTGAAGTTGTCGTGTTAGATGCTACTAAACTTTGTGGAACTGTTGGAGCTTGCGTGTCACTTCCGCCATTTCCAAACTTATCTTCGGCTTGTGGTCCGCCCCAAATTTGAGTTGCAAACGCAGGATTGTCTACAAAAGGATTTCTATTTCCTTGAATGTTTGCTATAACACCATTACGTTGTGTTTCAAACGCAGAAACTGGATCGTCAACATTCCATTGTAAAAACAAATCAATCATGTTATTATCACTACTTACCGAACTTCCTGTTCCGACAAATGTTGGCAAACAACGGTTTCCGTAACGCAAGTACATAAACATAATCATACGAGCTGTATCACCTTTCCATTCGTCTCCAGGATACCAATCGCCACTAGGAACTATGTACGCAACTCCGCTTCCTGTTCCAAACTTTCGGTTGTTACGTGACGAATTTTGTTGCATATCGCACGGACGCAAGTTATGAGCATCTGCGCCAGCACCTGAAGTTCCTAACGCCGGATCTGCTAATGATTTTGCAAAAACGTGTTCTCTGTTCCAATCGCCAACGCTTCCACCATGCTGGTATTTATCGCGTGTTCTGTCTGTTTTAAAATTTCCATCAGTGTCATTATGTCCGTAAATTAAAATAACATCTGAATTGTTATTCGGATCTACGTCCGATTGTTCCAAAGCGTTCCAAACGCCTGGCGTATACGATAAATAGGTTGTGTGTGTTGAGATGATTTTAGTTGCCAGATCATCTTTTAAATCTGTTCCCGATTGCGATAAATTTACATCATTATAATACGAAGGGACCTGCGCATACGCAGTAATGCTTACGGCTAAAAATAGCCAGAGTAAAAGTTGTTTCATGTGGGTAATTTTTGGGTTAAGGTTATTTTCTACCCTTTAAAAATACTGTTATAAAACAGATTACTCATTATTTTATGACACTAAATTGTTTTCGTTACTCTTTAGAAATGATTTTTACGTTTATCCCTTACGTATCAAACTTTTAAACCGTAGCTTTTACTCGTTTTGAAGCTCCGAAACGAAATTTTCAAAGTCTTTTTTAAACGCAACATATTTATCGCCAGTTGCAGGTCCATTAAAACCTGTATGAATACGTCGGACTTTTCCTTGTTTATCTATAAAAATTGTGGTCGGATACGATAATACATGATTTAACATTGGTAATTTTTCTTGTGCTTTTTTCTTATCAGATGTTCCAAATTGTGCCAATAAGATTGGATACGGAATGTTGAGTCGTTTTTGTAAACGTTCCATATTAGCAACTGCTTTTTCCTTCGTTTTTGTATATTCAAACGCAAGTGCTATAAATTTTATATCTGGATTATTTTTTGCGTAATTTGAATAGTATTTTGATTCATCTAAACAATTTGGACACCAAGTTCCCATAATTTGAACAATTCGCACTTTTCCTTGAAGAGTTACATCTGAAAGCGAAATCATGTTATTATTTGCGTCTGGAAACGAAAAGTTGAATTCGTCATAACCTTCTTTAATATACGTTAAGCTTTTAGCGTCAGGCAATTCATACGTTTCGTTACGTTTTGCCATAAATGGTTCTTTCCAATGATTTCCCGATTGAAATTCTCCATTCATTGAATCATCTGTAACTGTTGCTGTGAATAGAAACGCATGCGCGCCGTCAAATACTGAAAGTTGCAATTGATCTCCATTTAAAGTTCCTTCCAAATACCGATAATCGCCTGTCGTAGTTCGGAATGTTCCTATAACTATGTTTCCATTTTGCTTGAAGATTCCTTTCGCAACATAACAATCATCTTCTGAATTTGGACTAAAAACAGTTTCCCAGTTTCCTGCGATGTTCGCTTTTGCATCAGTTTTTAATTTTGGAAAGCGATTTGTTTCGCCAAAAGTAGCCGTAAACGGAACAGTTCTGTCTAAAGAAACTTTTACAAATTCTCCTTTAATTGTGTTTGAATCTGTAAACTTTCCTTTTAAAACACCTTCATACACATCCATTTTAATCGTGATTGAATCTTCTTTGATCGTAATATCGTCTACCGAAATTCGTTCTTCTGCGTTGTGAATTTCAATTCCTTTGGCAGTTGTTGTGAAAATAAACGGCAATTCTTTTTCATCCTGAACCGTTAATGCAACGTGCCAAGATCCATCTTTTAGTGAAAATGTTGCAGTTTTAGTTTCTTTTTTTCCGCAGGAAACCAACAAGATTCCTAGAAATAGGATATATATTTTTTGCATGTAATTGGTTTTATGATGTTGTAGTTGAACGTTAGTTCGCACAATTATTCACAAATTACAATAAAAAGCGAGATGATTTTGTTTTGAGATAGATTTCGGTTAATTTTAAACATAAAAACTCGCAAACATGAAAGTTACTGAAGCACATATCAATCGAATTGCAACTATGAAGTTTGCCTCTGTGTATCCGCATTATGTTACTAAAGTTGAAAAGAAAGGAAGAACTATTGCGGAATTACACGAAGTAATTAATTGGCTCACAGGATTTAACGATTCTAAAATAAAAGAACTCATTGAAAGTACTATAACTTTTGAAACGTTTTTTGAAGAAGCAACTTTACATTCAAACGCGCATCTTATTAAAGGTGTGATTTGCGGTTATAGAATTGAGGAAATTGATAATGAACTCACACGAAACGTTCGGTATTTGGATAAATTGGTTGACGAACTCGCAAAAGGAAGAAAAATGGAGAAAATTTTAAGAAAAGAAAAATCCTAAATCAGTATACTATATCATTTCAAATATTCCTTTACATAGTTTTATTTAAGAAAATATCTAAAATCCAACAGCGACTTGTACTGAGCGAAGTAGAAGTAAGCGGTCTAGAATCTTGATTCTAGTAAGGACAAAATTTAATACACTACTAAAAATGTTTCACCCACCAATTCTTCCCTTTTCATCTTCTAAACTTCCATCACGTTTTTTAGCTTCTTTGACTTCACTGTTCCCAAACGAATAGCGAATGTAAAAATTTACGTTTCGGCTATCACTTCCGCCACGACCATCGATGCGTAAATTACCAAATTGCGTTGTACCTTGCCACGGACTTGTATACAATACGTCATTGATAGCTATTTTTCCTGTCCAGTTTTTCCACGATTTTTGCACAGCCAAATTGAGCGAACCCAAACTTTTGGTTTCATACGTTCCGCCCCAAATTGAAGGACTGCTATACCAACCGCTGACTTCAAGTTTTATGTCTTTTGGCAATGTAAATGTGTTTTGAGCATAGAAACCAAAAGTTTCCTGAGCAGTTGAAATAAACGCAGCATTTGTCGCAGTATATTTGTTATAAGAACCATATACATTTGCGTATACACGCCACCAATCGGATACTTTAAAAGGATAGGAAATACTCAAATTATACACTTCTTGATCTGCAACATTACGCGTACTCAAAAAGTTCCTATTATCTCCAACAGCTTCAGTAACTTGTGCAAAAAAATCGGACACGTACGAATAACTTATACTTGTGGTTAATGTGTATTTATATGTGTGAGAAAGTTTGAAATTATCCGTGTATTGTGGTTGTAAAAAAGGATTTCCGCGACTGAAACTGAGTTCATCTAATTGATATTCGAACGGATTTAAAATCTGATAGTCTGGTCGTTGAATTCGTCGGCTGTAACCTAGTCCCAAAGAATTGTTTGCGCCTGCTTGATAAGAAACGCCCGCAGATGGAAAAAAATCTGTATATTTTCTGGAAACTACTTGGTTTTTGCTTGTGTCTTCTGCAGTTAGATTTCCTTGAGAATTTGTTCTTTCCACACGCAATCCTGCTTGAAATTTCCAATTGTTGAATCCGAAATTGTATTTTGAATATACTGCGTAGATTTTTTCGTCATATTTGAATTGATTGCTTCGTGCTGTATTGAGAATGTTGTTTCCGTTGATGACATCAAAAAAGTTAAAAATATTATCTGTAATTACTTGAGAAACCTTAAAACCTGTTTCAAAAGTGCCGCTTCCAATTTTTTGTCCGTAATCAACTTTAGCCGCATAAATATTAATGTCGATTGGTGTTTCTTGATTCGTAATAATCGCATTTAGCACTTCTCCGTTTGGTGTTGTATAAAAATTTGGTTGGTTGTTGAATCGTTCACGACTGTAACGACCGTAATCTAAATCGGCATTAAAACTTGTACCAAGTGTATCTTGATAACGATAATTAAGGTTTGCATTTAAATTTGTGCTATTGTTATTTGAGCTATTCGGAGAACGCAAAATACTGTCCGTAATTCCTGTATTCCTATCTATAATTGGTGTTCTATTGTTTGAACGAGATTCAGAATCTCGCAAGTTGAGCGTAATTACCGTTCCTAATGTACTTTTCTTTGAAAGATAATAATCTGCGCCAGTTCTAAAATTATTTGAAAAACCATCAAATTCTGAGTCATTTTGCGCATCAAATATTTTGTTTCCTTGCGTTCTATATAAGTCTATAAATCCTGTGGATCGACCTAAATAATTAGAATATGTACCGAAAACATTCCACTTTTTAAATCGGCTATTTACTGATACCGAATTGTTTGTTCGAGCAAAATCGCCTATTGTTAACGTGCTAGAAATGCTTCCGCGCGTACCCAATCCTTTTTCTCTAATGAGTTTTATATTAATGATTCCTGCATTTCCAGCCGCATCATATTTGGAGGAAGGTTGCGTAATGATTTCTATACTGTCAATCGTATCTGCCTGTAACGATTGTAAAAATGCAGTCAAATCATCGCCTTGTAAATAATTTTGACGACCATCAATGTAAATTAACACACCTGATTTTCCTTCAACAATAACATTATTATTATTATCCAATCGCACGCCAGGTGCTTTTCGTAATATTTCGAGTCCATTATTTCCAGCACTACTGATTGTATTTGCTACATTAAAAATTGTTTTATCAGGTTCAACCTGAATAATAGGTCTTTCGGCAATAATCGTTACAGCTTCTAAAGATTCTGAAGAAATTTTGAGTTGAATTGCGCCTAATTCGTTTCTTCCGCTTGTCAGGGTTATTTCTTTTGTCAATGTTTCATATCCAACAAAAGAAATCTTTAAAAGATATTTTTTAGGCTGTAAATCTTTAATCATAAAATTCCCATCAATATCCGTAATTGTGGCTTTAATGAGCGTTCCTTCTGGAGAATTCAATAATATATTTACAAAAGGTAACGATTCTTTCGTTTCTGAAACGATGTTTCCTTGTATTGATATTTTTTCTTGTGTTTGACTTTGAACAGCATTCGTAAAAGACAGAAATAGCATGAAAGCCAAAAAAGTATACTTTATTTTCATAAGAGTTTAATTTTTAACAAAAATGGACAGTTTTGCAATAGTATGCAACCTAAAACTCACCAACGGTACTATAAATTGATGAGTTGCCCTTGGACCATTCGTGCATGTATAGGGCGACTCGTCAGAAGTTCGTTTTAAATTGTATCAAATGATTGTAGTTTTGAATGAAACTATAAAAGAAATCATCATGAAGAAAACATATGTATCTAGTATTCTATTGTTTTTTATTTTGTGTACATGCGTTGCTGAAACCAATGAATATAGCTATTTAAAGATCATTTTAAATAATCAAGAAACGATTAGCTATCCGCCAGGAACTAGTTTCATAGCGCAAGATGTACAAGGAAATACGGTTTTAAGTCCCGACGATTTAGAACAATTAAAAATTTATAACATCGTACAACCTATTACATTATTTGTGTTTGTCTCCTGGAATGACGAGCCAGATGTGCACGAACTTAAAAGTGGTAAATTAGTATTAGGAAAGACGAATAGAAGTTATAAAAAATCTTCTCCAAAAAAAGATAAAACTCCGCCAAAAGATCACTTTAGTCGTCCTACAGATGGCGATTATGCGCGTAGTATTAAAAATGAAAAATCTAATAAAAAGAAAAATCATAAAGTTTATATAACGAAAGAAAGGTATTTTAGCTACGACGAAAAAACAGGTTATAATGCGAGTCTTGAGTTTTCAAACGGCGTTGTTTTTTATTATCGTGATGGAAAAGCAACAGCTTGGCAAGATGGAAATGTACTTGACATTAAAGGAAAGTATCTTGTAAAAACTGCTGATGGATTATTTAAGATAAGTTACCGTCCAAAGACGAAAGAAATGTGGTGGGTTTTTGAAAAAGACAAATAGATGAACAGACGTATTTTTGGTGTAAAAATTTTTGAGATCGTTGCCTTAATAAGCACATATATTGTACTATCTATCGGCTATCATGTCACGTTGTGGTTTAATAGAACTTCAGATTATAGACTCTATTCAGATCTTCTAAATATAGAAAGTTGGTTTAACAACGAAGGATTACAATATGTAATAATGTTCGTGGCAACTTCGGTTGTTTGGATAGTTATTTTCAAAATTTTTAGACATTGGAAATTATGGCAACGCCTTTTATTACATTTTCTTGGATTGCCTTTTTTTATATTTTGTTCATGGAAAGTATTCTACCTTATTTGTGAATCTATCGGATATTGGCATATGAACGGTCCGGGGCAAGTTTGGGATATTTACATTCCGACATTAATCTATTTGATACAATTTTCACTCATTCATGCATATGAATATTATATAATTAATCAACGGAAAATACAAAATGAGGTAGAATTGACAAATGCTGCACTCAAAAGTGAACTTAGCGCCATCAAAGCGCAACTAAATCCACATTTTTTGTATAATGTATTTAATACGATCAATGCAAGTGTTCCTAAAGAAATGGAAGAAACACGGGAAATGATTGCTGAACTTTCAGACCTTTTTCGATATCAATTAAAAGCTAGCCGTGAAGATTTTGTAACGTTAGAAGAAGAACTCGATTTTGTAAAGAAATATTTAAAACTTGAACAAAGACGTTTTGAAGATCGGCTTAAAATTAATATCGATGTGTCGGATGATTTACTGACGC
The DNA here is from genome assembly GCF_009901525.1 of Kordia antarctica. Lineage (NCBI taxonomy): Bacteria > Pseudomonadati > Bacteroidota > Flavobacteriia > Flavobacteriales > Flavobacteriaceae > Kordia > Kordia antarctica. Next base: position 207,086 of record NZ_CP019288.1, on the reverse strand, counting down.
GTAAAATTCCACCAATGATTTTACAGCCATTAGTGGAGAACTCCGTAAAACATGGAATTTCTCCTTTGGTAGAAGGCGGAATAATCGATATTATCATCAAAGAAAAGGAGGATACCTTAATTTTTGAAATCAACGATACTGGAGTTGGCATTGCAAACAAAGAACATATTTTTGAACTTGGTGTTGGTTTAGGCAATACTCAAAAAAGATTACAAAAAATGTATAACTCTACGTTGACGTTTTCTGATAATGTACCAACTGGACTAAAAGTATATTTTGAATTATGAAGAAAGTAGTTATTGTAGACGATGAAAAATCTGGAAGAACGCTCATCAAAGAATATTTGGAATATCATAAGGAATTAATCTTAGTTGGGGAAGCAAATAATGGAGTTGATGCTATAAAAATAATCAATGAATTTAAGCCAGATTTGGTATTTATGGACATTCAAATGCCAGGATTAACAGGCTTTGATGTGTTGGAACACTTAAATGAAATACCAACGATTATTTTTAGCACTGCGTATGATAAATATGCCTTAAAAGCGTTTGAAGTCCACGCAGTCGATTATTTACTAAAACCGTATACAAAAGAACGTTTTGACAAAGCAATTAGCAAACTCAAAGACAATTCTCCAAGTCAAATTGCGCCGTTGGCAAATGAGCATATTCTCTCCAAACCAACATTTCCTGATCGGATTATTGTAGAAAAAGGCACAAAATATGTCACGCTAGCCACTGCAGATATTAGTTATATAGAAGCGTACGGAAGTTATTCAAAAATTTATGACGCTAAAGAAGGTTATTTGAGTAATCGTGGGATTTCACAATTGGAAGAAAAACTAAATCCTGAACAATTTATGCGCATTCATCGCAGTATTATTGTGAATCTTCCGTCTATCAAAGAAGTTTCGAAATATGGAAAAAGCTATATTCTTGTGCTAAAAAACGATCAAAAATTGAAAGTAAGTCGAAGTTATGCGAATAAGGTTAAAGAGTTAATTCTATAGACATTAGACCGCTTGGCTGTTAGATGCTAGAACGCTTCGCTTTTAGATGTTAGACTTAAGCACCTTAATTTATCTTTTATTTCAATATCATAATTTAATCATAATTAGCCTTTCAATGATTAGTTCAATAAATAAAACACACGCAAAACCAACTATATTCCATCAGCAAAGCGTTCTAAAATCTAGAATCTAATTTAATCCATCTTTGATGCGTTGTTATTTGTCAACTTACCGCATTATCTTATCTTTGTCGATTATTGAATACTGACAAGAATGAAAATATCATACAATTGGGTAAAGCAATTTATTCAACTCGACTGGAATGCTGAGAAAACTGGAGAACTACTAACCGATTTAGGCTTAGAAGTTGAAGGTATTGAGAAATATGAATCTGTGAAAGGTGGATTGGAAGGAATTGTTGTAGGACACGTATTGACATGTGTGCAACATCCGAATGCAGATCGCCTAAAAATTACAACTGTAGATTTAGGTTCCGGCGAACCTGTACAAATAGTTTGTGGCGCACCAAATGTAGCAGCAGGACAAAAAGTACCTGTGGCAACTGTTGGAACGACTTTGTATGACGCAGAAGGCAACGGATTTAAAATAAAAAAAGGTAAAATTCGTGGAGAAGAATCTCTTGGAATGATTTGCGCCGAAGACGAACTTGGCTTAGGCGAAAGTCATGACGGAATTCTAGTTTTAGACGATGAACTTGTTCCTGGAACGCTTGCTAGCGAAGTCTTTTCGATTGAAAATGATACGGTTTTTGAAATTGGATTAACGCCCAATAGAGCTGATGCAATGAGTCATCATGGTGTTGCGAGAGATTTGAAAGCTGGATTGTCTCAACAAGATATTAAATTAGAATTCATTACACCTTCTACGAGTAGTTTTAGAGTTGATAACAGAACTTTAAAAATGGACGTTGAAGTTGAAGATAAAACCTTAGCGCCACGTTATTGTGGTGTTACAATTTCTGGAATACAAGTGAAAACTTCGCCAGAATGGTTGCAACATCGTTTGAAAGCGATTGGTTTGACACCAAAAAATAATGTTGTTGATGTTACAAATTATGTATTGCACGAATTAGGGCAACCATTACACGCGTTTGACGCGAATTATATTTCTGGAAACAAAATCGTTGTAAAAACGTTAGAAGCTGGCACAAAATTTATCACGTTAGATGAAGTTGAACGCGAATTGCATGAAGATGATTTAATGATTTGCGATGCTGAAAAACCATTGTGTATTGCAGGTGTTTTTGGCGGTTTAAAATCTGGCGTGACCGAAGAAACCACTAATATTTTCCTAGAAAGTGCGTATTTTAATCCTATTTCGGTTCGTAAAACAGCCAAACGCCACGGATTGAATACTGATGCTTCGTTCCGTTTTGAGCGTGGAATTGATCCAAATATTACTGAATATGCGCTGAAAAGAGCCGCATTATTAATTCAAGAATTGGCTGGCGGAGAAATTACAAGTGATCTTACCGACAGTTATCCAGTAAAAATAGAAGATTTTCAAGTACGTGTTTCTTTCGAAAATGTTGCAAAATTGATTGGAGAAGAATTGCCAAAAGAAACCATTAAGAATATTTTATCTTCTTTAGAGATAAAAATTAATTCGGTAACTGATGGCGGATTAGGATTAACAATTCCCGCATATAGAGTTGATGTACAACGGGAAGCAGACGTAATTGAAGAAATTTTACGTGTGTATGGGTATAACAACATCAAGTTTGATGAAAAATGGCATACTTCTATTTCTGATACGTCTCGTTACGAAGATTATAAATTACAAGATGTTGTTGGTGCGCAATTGGTTTCACAAGGTTTTTATGAAATTATGACGAATTCATTGACAACTGCTTCGTATGTAGAACTTTCAGAACAATTGAAAGCGGAACATAATGTAACGATGTTGAATCCGTTGAGTAATGATTTATCAGTAATGCGTCAATCATTATTATTTTCTGGATTGGAAGCAATTTCACATAATATCAACAGAAGACAAAGCGATTTGAAGTTTTTTGAATTTGGGAAAACATATCACGCGTATAGCGAAGAAAATCGGGAAGAAGACAAACATTTATCAGTATTAATTACAGGAAATACAACCGCAGAAACGTGGCGACCAAACAATGCAGTTTCTAGTGATTTTTTCTATGCGAAAGGAATTGTTACGGCAATTTTAGAACGCTTAGGATTGAATTCATTAAAAGTATCGCCTATTAAGAATGACTTGTTTACGGAAGGATTGATGCTAAGTTTAGGTAAAACGAAGTTGGTAGAATTCGGTATTGTGAAACGAAAGGTTTTGAAATCATTCGATATAAAACAAGAAGTAATTTATGCAGATTTCAATTGGGATAACGTAATTGAAGTTGCTAAAAATAGAAAGATTAAGTTTAAAGAAATTCCTAAATTTCCGAAAGTTCGTAGAGATTTTGCGCTATTAATTGATGAAGCAACAACGTTTGCCGAAATTGACACTATTGCCAAACAAAGCGAACGAAATTTGCTGAAAGAAGTAAGTCTGTTTGATGTGTATCAAGGAGATAATCTGCCAAAAGGCAAGAAAAGTTATGCGGTAAGTTTTACGCTTCAAGATGAACATAAAACATTGACTGACAAACAGATTGATAAGATTATGAATAAACTTCAACAGAGTTTTGAGAAACAACTTGGTGCTGAGTTGCGATAATACTTTGACTTCGCTCAGTAACCTTTTTAGACCAACTTAGACTTGCTTGGATTTTCAGACTTTCTTAGACATTTTAGCTTGTTTGTCGGCACAAGTTGTGAAACTTGCGCTAGCGGGGATTTTTTTGCTTTAATAATGTACTAAGCTAAAAAATATTAGTAAGCCTAAAAAAAAATATGGCAAAACCGTAATTAACTGACAATTAGTTTTTTTAAGTTTAGGTATAACCAAAAAAACTTTTATCATGTTACACAAAATTTTAAATTTAGAAGGGTTTATTGCTCTTGAAAAGAAACAACAACAAACAATTTTAGGTGGTTCGCAACGCTATTGTAGTCATCGCAGACCGTGTGATCTTCCATATGCGTGTTATGGTGGTATTTGTAAAAGAATTCCATAATTGCAAAACTATTGTAAAATTTAGTCAGTATCTCGCCTATTAATCTTGATTATGCGAAACTGAATCAAATTTTGCTTGACGGAAGTCTGATATATCTAAAAACTCAACGATCTAAGAAAGTCTAACAATCCAAAAGCGAAGCGAGCCCAACAATCCAACAACAAAATTTTAGTTTAAAAGTTGAAAGGTTTATAAGTTTATCAAATGTGCAAGTAATTCACATACTAAAATACCAAAAGCACCTGAACTGAGCGAATCCGAAGTGAAGCGATACTAAAGGCAAAGCCGTTTCCAAAAGCGAAAGCGAGTCTAAAAATCCAAGAGCGAAGCGAGTCTAAAAACTATACGGTAAAACCGTAATTCATCTTAATATATTTTTTCGTATATTTAGTCTTTCGATTAAAATTATAAAGTATGTTAGATAAAATTTCAAATCTTGACGGATTTTCTTTTATAAATAAAAAAGGGCAACGAAACATCATTGGTGGTAAATTGCGCTATTGTAATCACAGAAGACCGTGCGATTTTCCATATGCATGTTATAATGGAATTTGTAGACTTCCTTAATCGTAAAATTTTAAAAAGTCTAAACAAAAAAGTCCCTTGAATTTATATATTTCAAGGGACTTTTTTATATGTAAACTTTCGTGATTATGCTTCTACACTATACATTTTATCACGTTGTTCTTTTATTTTATCGTCTTCCATATAATCTTCAAACGTTGAGTATCTGTCAATAACGCCTGTTGGAGTTAATTCAATGATTCTGTTGGCAACTGTTTGTGCAAACTCATGATCGTGTGTTGTGAACAACACTGTTCCTTTGAAGTTTTTTAACGAGTTGTTAAACGCTGTAATACTTTCTAAGTCTAAGTGGTTTGTAGGTTCATCAAGCATTAATACGTTTGCTCTAATCATCATCATTCGTGATAACATACAACGAACTTTTTCTCCTCCCGAAAGTACTCTTGCCGTTTTTAACGCTTCTTCTCCACTAAAAATCATTTTTCCTAAGAATCCACGAACGAATACTTCTTCGCGTTCTTCTTCTGTTTTTGACCATTGACGTAACCAATCTACCAAAGTCATATCATTGTCAAAGAATGGTGCGTTATCAACTGGCAAATATGCTTGCGAAGTAGTAACTCCCCAATTATACGTTCCGGCGTTAGCCTTTACATTTCCATTAATTATTTCATAAAAAGCAGTCGTAGCACGAGAATTTTTAGAAATAATAGCCACTTTGTCTCCTTTTGCAAGGTTAATGTTTACATCTTGGAATAATATTTCGCCATCGGCTTTAGCTGATAATCCTTCTACATGTAATATTTGATCTCCAGCTTCGCGTTCTCGGTCAAAAATAATGGCAGGATAACGACGACTTGAAGGTCTGATGTCTTCAATTTTTAAACGTTCCAACATTTTTTTACGCGACGTTGCTTGCTTTGATTTTGCTACGTTTGCGCTAAACCGAAGGATAAATTCTTGCAATTCTTTTGCTTTATCTTCTGATTTTTTATTTTGTTGTGCACGTTGTCTGGCAGCTAGTTGACTACTTTCATACCAGAATGTATAGTTTCCACTGTAGTGGTTTATTTTAGAGAAATCGATATCTGAAATGTGTGTACATACAGAATCTAAAAAGTGTCTATCATGCGAAACCACAATGACACAATTGTCATAATTTGCCAAGAAGTTTTCCAACCAAGAAATAGTTTCAAAATCCAAGTCGTTTGTTGGCTCATCCATGATTAATACATCAGGATTTCCAAAAAGTGCTTGTGCTAATAATACACGTACTTTTTGTTTTCCATCAAGTTCACCCATTAATGTGTAATGATTGGATTCTGGGATTCCTAAGTTAGAAAGCAATGCTGCTGCATCCGAATCGGCATTCCAGCCATTCATTTCTTCAAATTCCACTTGCAACTCTCCTACGCGTTCTCCATCTTTATCAGAGAAATCTTCTTTCGCATAGATATCATCCATTTGCTTTTTGATAGCAAATAAAGGTTTGTTTCCTTTAATGACCGTTTCAAGTACTGTATGATCGTCATAAGCATAGTGATCTTGCTCTAATACAGACATTCGTTTGCCAGGTTCCAAATGGACATGTCCCGAAGTTGGGTCCATTTTTCCTGAAATAATTTTTAGAAACGTAGATTTACCAGCGCCGTTAGCTCCGATAACACCATAACAATTTCCTTGATTGAATGACGTATTTACATCGTCAAATAATATACGTTTACCAAATTGTACGGATAAGTTAGATACTGATAACATTCTTTTACTTTTTTAATCTTTATATATTGCGCAAAAGTAAGAATTACATTGAATAATACTAAGATTTACATCGAATATTATCTTATACCAATTGTTATTTGAAATGAGCCTAAAATAATTTGAATTATAGTGCGTCCAGATAAAATTGAAAATTAAAGCATAGCATCGTTACGGTTTTATTTTATAGTGAAGTACCTGTGTTGAGCGGAGTCGAAATATGGACGCAATAGAAACAAATTATTAGGTTCATTTTAAGTGATAATTGGTATTAGTTAGTCTTAACGTTTTACCACATATTTTTAACAGCCTGTTAACAGCGTATTGCATTTGTGATAGTTAGTTTTGTTAAAACTTGAAAAGGTTGACCAAATTACTATGAAATATATTACCCCATTATTACTTATATTGATTTGTTTTGGTTGTAATGATACCACTAAAAAAAATGCAGAAGATGTAGCATATTTTGGTGGAGAAATTATAAATCCAACGGACGAATTTGTGATGCTTTATTACAAAGGAAAACTCGTAGACTCCTTAAAACTAGATGAAAAGAATCGTTTTTTGGCGAAATTAAAAAATCACCAAAACGGATTATATAAGTTCTCTCACAATCGCGAACATCAGTATATTAATATCGAAAAAGGTGACAGTTTGTTGTTACGTTTGAATACATATGCATTTGATGAATCTTTATCTTTTACCGGAAAAGGTGCCGAAAAAAACACCTTTTATATTGAGTTATTCTTGTTGAATGAAAAACATGAACGACCTGTTTATCAATATTCTCAATTGAATAGTGATGATTTTTTACAAAAAATAGACTCCTTACAACATATAAAGTTGAACAAACAGAAGAAATTCTTGATTGGTAACCCAACTGTTTCTAGTGATTTTAAAGATTTTACAGATAAAGTAATCCAGTATTATGATTATGAATATCGTGAAACATATCAAAATATGTTCAATAAGCGAAGACTCAAAGATTCTACCTTAACGATTAAAGACTCATTTTCTGAGTATAAGAAAGGTGTCAATATGAATGATTCTACTATGAGTTATTATACACCTTATACACGCTATATAATGCGATTTATTAACAACGCATCTTATAGTGAATGTATGAAAAAATCATGGAAAAAGGATCGTAAGGTCAATACTTCTTTGACCTATAATAAGAATAAATTAGCATTGATTGATAGTTTGGTAACGTATCCATATTTACGCAACGAATTGCTTCGCTACACAGCGTATTCCTATTATAGTGATAATACGTTAGATACTGCTAAGAATAACGAATTCTTCAAACTGTACCAAAATGTAGCAACTGACGAAGAATCTAAAGAAGAAATTTCAAACCTTCATACTGGAATCAAAAATTTACAAACTGGAAATAAGTTTTCTAATACTATTTATGTGTACGACGAAACTCATAATAGAATTCTGATGAATAGATTAAGTTCTGATCGAGGGAAAACTATTTTATACTTTTGGACGTCTAAACAATTAAGACACAAGCAATCGATTACGATGAAAATTAAAGCGTTGGCAGAAAGCTATCCAAACTTAAATATTGTCGGAATTAGCTTAGATACCGATCATAAATATTGGAAAAAAGCCGTAGAAGAACTTGATTTTAAAGAAAGTAAACAATACCGAGTTGGCGATAAAGAAAGTCTGTTGAAAGATTTTGCGTTGATTGATATTAACAAATTAATTATCATAGATCAAAGCGGACATTTTGTAAATGCATTTGCTAGTATTTTTAATAATGACTTGAAAGAGCAATTAAAGTAGCATCTCTACTCTGCTCGATGTGACATTTTACTATACTATAATAATCCGTTGTACATTTTGATAAAATTCGTCAATTCGAGTGAATTTTACGATTGAAAATAGACGTATAAAAATAGCAGTAAAAAGACCAACCATTTTGTCCATTACGCCTACTTTTGAATTCAAAATGAACAACGGGCTACAATAAAAAAAAGCGTCTTTGAAATTTCAAAGACGCTTTTTTTGTGAAATAAATACATATTTCCAAGCACTTCTCGATACAAAATTCTTTCAGAATTTAACTCGAAGTGACGCTAGAATTAGTTTAGTTTCCTTTCTTGTAATCTGCTAAAAATTTAGCCAATCCGATGTCCGTTAATGGATGTTTTAACAAACCAGTAATTGACGATAATGGACCTGTCATTACATCTGCGCCAATTTTTGCACAATCAATAATATGCATTGTGTGACGTACAGAAGCTGCCAAAATTTGCGTTTCATATCCGTAGTTATCATAAATCATTCTAATTTCCGCAACCAAGTTCAAACCGTCTGTAGAAATATCGTCCAAACGTCCAATAAATGGTGATACATACGTTGCACCAGCTTTTGCAGCTAATAATGCCTGACCTGCCGAAAACACTAAAGTTACATTTGTTTTAACGCCTTTATCAGAGAAATATTTACACGCTTTAATTCCATCTGCAATCATTGGAAGTTTCACTACAATTTGTGTGTGTAACGCCGCTAATTCTTCGCCTTCTCTGACCATTCCGTCAAAATCAGTCGCAATTACCTCAGCAGAAACATCTCCATCAACAATCTCGCAAATTGCTTTGTAATGATTGATAATATTTTCTTTTCCTGTAATTCCTTCTTTCGCCATAAGCGAAGGATTTGTCGTTACACCATCCAAAATTCCTAATGCTTGCGCTTCGCGAATTTGATCTAAGTTAGCTGTGTCAATAAAAAATTTCATGTGTTCTTTAGTTTAATATATAAAAGTTGTGTTTGCTGTTTTGGGCGTTTTAACAGGCTTTCCGCTGTATCTTTTTTTGAAACAAAACGTCTTTGCGAGAATTTTTAGAAAATTCGTGGCAATCTGTTCATTCAACAAACAGATTACTTCGTCGTTCCTCCTCGTAATGACGTATCAAAATTTCAAAAAAAGGATGCCGCATCAATCCTTAACGCAATGTAGTGCAAAATTACACTATTATAAGATGCGATAAGAAACTTGCACTTTAGAATAGTTGGTGAGTTATTAACATTTCGACTTCGCTCAATGCAACGCATTTCTGACTTCGCTCAATGCAACGCATTTCTGACTTCGCTTAATGCAACGCATTTCTGACTTAATTCAATGCAACGCATTTCAATGATGCTTTATTCATCAACAATTGCAGTTTCTAAAATTTGAATCGTTTCTTTTTTTTCTGGCGGATTTTTGATTCTAACAATAATCTTTTTGTATAACCAACTATTATTTTCGAATGTTGCAAAAATATCCAACATTGCTTTTCCGTGTTCGCCTGTAATTTTAATAGTAGAAGTTACCATTTTGTTATCATTTGAATACTGAACTTCTCCGTTTAGGATTGTCATATTATCAATCGGTTCAATAGTTCCAAGTGTTTCTTGCACACGTTTGTTGGCGCGTACTTTTTCTAACGGAAGTTCAAATAAAGTAGGATCTGCATATGCTTTTGTGTAATCAGAAACGATTGCTCCAAAGTTTGACGAAAACACATACGACAATAAGATTAACATGATAATTACCAATCCTAGAGACGATTTCCAGTTTCGTTTCCACCAAGGTTTTGATTCAATAATATTGGTATTCATGAGTCTTTTTTAATAACTCGAAGATATAAAACTTCAACTTTTTCGCGCGCCCAAGGTGTTCGTCGCAAAAACTTTAAACTCGATTTTACCGACGGATTACTTTTAAAACAGTTGATATTAATGCGTTCCGATAATTCTTCAAAACCATAATAATCGACTAATTTCTCTACAATTTCAGCCAATTTTACACCGTGTAACGGATTATTTACTTGTTCGTTGCTCATCGTTATTATATTCGTACGTACGTATGTTCCATGCCTGAATCGTCATTTGTCTCTTTGAAAACCAATTCGTCTTTCGTGATTTTCTGAATTATAAATTCACGATTTCCAATGGTTAATAGCGTATCTTTTAGCGTATACGTAGCATTCAACACAAATCCTTCCATTCCAATAAGAATAGTTTCAGCATCTTCAAAGGTGAGTATTGTATCTTGATCAATGAGCGGATCTGGTTTATTATTTTTTAATTCATAATTCAGTGTTTTCCCTTCATTCCCTTTTGTGATCGTTAATTGCCACGTTCCGATAATTCCATTAGCTTCTGTTTGTGCTGAAGAAAAGTTGAATCCAAAAAATAGAAAAATTAAAGTTAGTATTCGCATGTTATTTTATGTTATTAATTTTGCTGTAAGTGTTTTTTAAAGTAATCGGAAAACCATGACAAATCATCGGTAACGTATTGTTCATTTTCATCGTCAAAGCCTAAAATTAGGTGTTTTTGACTTGTAGTATCTATAAGAAACAGCTTTCCTTCGTAAGTTTCTTTATCAACCTTTTTGATCGTATACTCAAAATCTTTGGTATTATTAGCGTCAAAACGTTTTGAAACTTCTTTTGTTTTTATAATGATTGTTTTGTACTCTAAAATTTTAAGCTCTTTATTCGCTTTCATTTTAGCTAATATTCGCAATATATTTATCACACCAATTGAAAAAAAGAGAACTATTCCGCCAAAAATTTTCCCACTATATGATTCTCTGAATTCAGGTGCTGAAGTAATGAGAAATATAGAAGCCGCTAATCCTAAGAATATAGGAAGAATAATTAATCCAAAAAGTTGTGTATAATCAACTTTTGGTTTTCCAATAGTAATCTTCCCATTTACTTTGGCAAACGAAATTTTTAAACGTTTTAGTTTAGATTCTAGAAGAAAAGTATTTGAGTTGTTTGTCATAATTTGAATGCTACTAATTGTCAATTCTCTTAATAATCAACCGAATTTGTCCCATATGATTTGCTTGATGTTCCATTACATGATACCAAGCCCAATGATTATTCATACTACTACCTTTCACATCAGAAGTAAACCAAGCATCATCTTTCGTTTTTAAGAGTCGTAAGGTTTCATTTCTGACTTCATTCCAAATATCTAAATAATAACTGATTGGCTTGTTTATAAAAGCTTCTCGCCCATTATCTCCTAAACCCAACGCAGTTTCCCATGCTTTTTCATCTTTATTAAATCCTCTATTTTCAAATGTATAGAGTTGATAATATTTTTCTGTTGCCGCTAAATGATAAATCATAGCGCCAATTCTGTTGGCATTTTCATCTAATAAAAAATCTGTTTCTTCTTGTGATAATCTGGAAACACTTCTCGTGACACGACTTTTTAAGTCTTCAAGCATAGAAACCACATTTCCTATTTGTGTATCGTATCCTTTTGGTGCTTCAATTTTTTGTGCATTTACAGAGAAATTACATAGAAATAATAGTACTAAAGAAGCCGAAATGTATTTGATTTGTTTTTTCATTCTTGATTGATTTTTAAAATTAACTGAATTTACAACTTATAATGATTCATTAACATTTTCTCATACATTTTATCTGGCAAAATTCGTTTTAATACAATAGAAAATTTTTGCATAAACGCGCCAACTTTGTAATGAATTTTTGGTTTTTTGGTTTGAATAATTTTCAAAACTGCATCTGCCATTTCTTTAGGATCTGAACCACTATCAACATGTGAATTCATTTCTTCCAACATATTTTCGTAAACTTCTTTGTACGGAGAATCATCAAAAACTGGCGTATGATAACGTCCTGCGGCAATATTCGTTGCAAAATCACCTGGTGCAACATTTGCAATTTCAATGCCAAACATCTTAACTTCCATGCGCATTGCTTCTGTGACTAACTCTAAAGCGCCTTTGCTAGCTGAGTAAATTCCGCGATACGGCAAACCCATATAACCTGCAATGGAAGTTACATTGATAATATGACCGCTTTTTTGTGCGCGCATTTGTGGCAAAACCGCTTTCATAACAGCTATTGGTCCGTATAAATTGGTTTGAAAAGCTTTGTGGATTTCTTCATCGGGCGTTTCTTCAATCGGTCCTGTAATTCCGACGCCTGCATTATTTATCAAAACATCCAAACGACCTTCTGCTGCTATAATTGAAGCGAATGCTTTTTGAATACTTTCCGTATTTCGGACATCAAGTGCGATGAGTTTAAAAGCTGTAAAATCGTTGAATTTATCAGGATTTCTGCTAGTTCCGTATACAGTATAGCCTTGTTCAACTAATAAAATTCCAATAGATTTTCCAATTCCTGATGAGCCACCAGTAATTAATACAACTTTAGACATATAGTATGTTTTTGGTTATTTTTTTACAAATATGCTTAAAAAAAAGGAGAAAGTAAGTTTTGACTTTGGAGAATAAAAAATGGCAAGCTACCTACATCACACTGCTCAACCATCTACCTTTGCTGCGTTCCCGCCCTGGAGGATTCAACAGGAGCTAGTTGTGTAGGACTTGCCGCTGCAAAGATAAAATGTTTTTACATTTACGCAACCATTTTTTAAACTGATTTTTATGAATTAACTTGCCAGAAATAAAGTTTCCCAATGAAATTACATAATATATTCATAATCACATTTTTAAGTTTGATGGTTTTTGCCTGTGGCGATGAAAAAAAATCAACATTACCTCCTTTTTCGTTAAAGATTGATGGAAAAACGGAGAAATTCCCGCTTAATACAACGCTAAAAGCGGAGATTTTGAACAAAGAAAAGCTAGTTATCACGAATGTTGATTATACTATTAACGATGAAAAGTTGATCAATTTGAGCAAAAATCTGTTAATGTTAGAAACTACAATTCCTAAAAATACCTTATTAGGAAAGCAAGTTTTGAAAGCTACGATTACATATGATGATGGAAAAACTAAAGTTGTCAGCGATCAATTGACAATTTTATCAAACATAAAACCTAAAATTTACACGTATAAGATTGTAAATACGTTTCCGCACGATATAAAAGCATACACACAAGGTTTGGAGTTTTTTAGAGATACTTTATTTGAAAGTACGGGAAGGCGTGGACAATCATCATTACGAAAAGTAGATTATAAGACTGGAAAAATATATCAGAAAGTTGATTTAGATCGCAAGTATTTTGGCGAAGGAATTACCATTTTGAATGATAAGTTATACATGCTTACTTGGGAATCAAATACTGGTTTTGTGTATAATCCTGATAATTTGGAACGTTTGAGCACTTTTACGTATCAAAATAGTAAACAAGGTTGGGGATTGTGTAACGACGGCGAAAAGTTGTTTAAAAGTGACGGAACAGAAAAGATTTGGATTTTGGATCCTTCGACCTTAAAAGAACAATACGCGATTCAAATTTGTGATCATAAACAAACATATATCAAGGCTAACGAATTGGAATTTATTGATGGAAAGATTTTTGCGAATAGCTATCAAAATCCAAGTATGATGATTATTAATCCTAAAAATGGTGCGCTAGAAGGTATTGTTGATTTTAGAGGATTGAAAGAGAAAGTGACGAATCATTCACAAATTGATGTGTTTAACGGAATTGCTTTTAACGCTAAAACGAATACGTATTTTGTAACTGGAAAGTATTGGGATAAGCTTTTTGAAGTGGAGATTTTGGAGAAGTAGTTTAGACTCGTTCCCGCGTAGGCGGGAATCTCTTAGTATCGCTGTCGCTCTTAGATTGTTGGTCACGCTTCGCTTTTGGTATTTTGGTAGCGCTTCGTTTTTTGTTTATTCGTTTATTTGTTTTTCTGTGTATTTGTTTTTTGCTTTTCTTGATGTTATTAGTAAAATTTTTCACTTTTCACTTTTCACTTTTCACTTTTCACTTTCCACTTTTCACTTTCCACTTTTCACTTTTCACTTTTCACTTTTCACTTTTCACTTTTCACTTTTCACTTTTCACTTTTCACTTTTCATTTCGACTCCGCTCAATGCGGCGCACTTTTCACTCAAAACTCACAATCTCATTTTTCAAAGCAAATACAACCAATCCTGCGGTGTTTTTGACATTGAGTTTTGCAAGTAGTTTTTTTCGATGACCTTCTACCGTACGGAAACTGATGAACAGCTTCTCTCCTATTTCTTTGGCTGTGAATTCTTTACAGATTAATTCCAGTACTTCTTTTTCGCGTTCGGTAAGATCATATATCATGTTATCAACTGTCCGTTTTCCTTTGTACATTAGTATTTTACGCATGATATTCGTGATTTTATTGTTGAAATAATAATCGTGTTCTAGCACACATTCAATACATTCTACGACTTCATCAGGACTTGCATTTTTCATGAGATATCCATTTACACCTAATTCTATCATTCGGATAATGTGCCGTTCTTCTTCATGCATCGTAAGAATGATTATTTTCATTTCTGGATATTCTTTCAATAGTATTTCTGCCGTAGCGTAGCCATCCAAATTTGGCATTCGAATGTCTAATAAAACCACATTTGGTTTGATCACCGAGTTTTTTAAAGAGTTCAAAAATTCTTCACCATCTGAAGCTTCCAAGCTGATTTCCATGTTTTTTTCTTCTTGAAATATCGCTTTGATGCCTTCTCTAAAGAGTAAATGATCGTCAACTAATGCTATTTGTATCATTTTTTTGTTTGTTTAATTGTAAACGAATCGTTGTTCCATTAGTTGTTTCTGATGAAATACTAAATTCCGCACCTAAGATTAACGCACGATCTTTTATATTTCGCAATCCTGCGCCTTTTTTGATGGTTTTTGTATTGAATCCTTTGCCATTATCTGAAACTAATAGTTTGAAACATTTCGTAGTATTTTCAATAGAAACGCTCACTTTTGTGGCTTTTGCATGTTTTACGACATTGACTAAAGTTTCTTTTATGATTCGATATAAAGCCAATTCACTCGAAAAGTTCAATCGGTTTTCACTTCCATTCCAATTGTAATTTACAGTGATAATTCCAGCTTCAGCGATTGTAAAACATAAATCGCTCAATGCTTCATTTAAACCAAAATCTTCCAACGTTGGCGGCATGATATTGTATGAAATCTCACGGACTTTTTTTAATAGATTGTTTAATTGCTTTTTGATTTCATCAGATTGATTATTTACAAAAATATTCTCCGCTTGCTCTTTTTTCAATTTTGAAACTTGTAATAGTATGGTAGAAATTCCGCCACCAATTTCGTCGTGTAAATCGGCAGCAAAGCGTTTTCGCTCTTCATCTTGAATTTTTATTGCACTGTTTAGTAATTGTTGTTGATGTGCAATTTGCTGTTCTTGAAGCTTCATTTGTTGTTTTAGCAATCTTCTTTTGTAAATTAATACAAAACCAACAATAGCAATGGCGAGGAAAAACATTCCTAGCATGCCAATGAAAAGTATTAGCGAAGTTCCTTCTTGCGTTTGATCAACCATAATCCTATTGAGATGAAAAGATAATGAATCATTATGAATATTCCATGTAATGTCCACGCTTCAAAGAATTCAATCAATGGAATTTCCATCAAAAAATTATTCGTAATAAATAATAAAAAAGAACCTGCAAAGTAGATTAATACAGCCGCATTGATCCAAAATATAGGATGTGTTTCTAACCGCTTAATTGATTGATCTACAAAGACTTTATAAAACCAACCTATTGAAAAACAGACTAAAAATGCACTTTCCACAGATTTACTGTATGAATTATACGTTTCTAGCGGTTGCCAAAAAATCATATTTATAATGGTAAACGTGATGACAATGAATATGGAAATTTGTATCAACTTTTTGATCGTTCTATTATCAAATAATCGCATGTAAATTAAGCTCCATAACAAATATTCTATAATAGTATAGAAATGTGAAATGATCATGTTATTCATCTTTTTTCCATGCATTATGTACGCGATAAACGATAAAATTCCAGCACAAATGAGCAAAATACTTAATAGTTTATGAATGGTATTGAATCGTTTAAATCGAAAGCAAATTGTACCTAATGGAATCAAAATAACCAACTGAGCTACACTCATGATTGCCAATAATGTTGATTTAGAGAACATAAAAATTTATTTTTTACAGCGTGTAGAGCATACTTTTAGTGTCGCAAGAAGTTGCATCATTTTTTGTGCATAAAGGAATTTCGTTGACAAATAGTTTGTCATTTTCACCAGCTGTTTGATCTATTCCGTTAGCGTTAACTCCAACCAGAATTATTCTTTGTCTTTCATCTTCATCAATTCCAAAATACACTCTCATTGATTCCACGTTAAGTTCATCAAAAATTGCGATGAGTTCATCTTTATCAAATAAAACAGCAATTAAGTCGAAAGTATTTTGCCAATTTTGAGCTGAAGTTTCCGCCGTAGAAGCCACAATTTCGTATCCTTTTATATTGCAAACATCTGGCGTACTTGGTGTTCTACCTTCATTGGGCAATCCGCATTTAGCACTTCCTATAATACCTGGTCCGGTGTGAATGTATAAATCGCTTGTATTATCACAAGTTCGCGGACAAGGCAATGTGAAATTATAAATTCGGCTGTTTTCTCCTTTTTCATTAATAAGGTCTTCATTATTTTCATTAACGCCAACAAGCATCATATCTGGGCATTTAATTTCTCCATCATCTTTAATTCCCATGTAGAAACGAACGCCAACTGCGGCTCCTTCATTTACGACACATTCAATATCATTTTTATGAAAAAAGAATGCTTTCAGATCAACATTTAGTTGCCATGCGCCTGCGTACACTTGTGCAAGTTCGAGGTCAACTTCTTCAAAATTTTTAATTGTTTCTAGAGCCATGATTCATTGTTTTTAAGTTTGATACTAAATTACGGGTTTTGACTTTGTTTAAGATACGTATTTCTACGCATTTACTGTCTGAAAACTAGCGTTTTAAATCACGTATAAGCTATCTTTTATAGAGATTAAAAAGGGTTTAATTTTGGAGTGTATCAAATTGTAAACTTGGCGCCAAGTACAACAAGTGATATCAAAAACAAATTAATATTAATCATTTAAAACCTTAAAATTATGTCAACTTATTGTGGAACAATCGCATCAGATGGTCAAATTACATGTACTAAAAGTAAATTTTCATGCGCTTACGATTCTGACCAAAAAAAATACACTGTAGATTACAACGGACATGTTGAAAGTCCAAATATGGCAGTCGTATCGCCAACATTGCAAACGCCTGGATTATCTAATATTTTATATACGTATACAGGAGGATTTACCGTGCAAGTCTTTCAAAATGTAGACGGTGTTTATACACCTGTTTCGAGTAGCGTTAACTTTATCGTAAAAGAGATTGAGTAACACATGTATTTTTATTTTAAACTCCTTTATTTCTATATTGAAGTGAAGGAGTTTTTTGTGTTTTAGTGCGTTTACTCATCAAAAATGCCTGTTTACTCATTGTAGGTTTTTTTGAGATGATTTTTGTCTTTTATTTGATTTAATTAAAGATGAAACAATGAAATATCCACAACTAAAGGTAAGCATTCCTGAACCATGTCATGAAGATTGGAACAACATGACGCCAACAGATAAGGGGAAATTCTGTGATGTTTGCACCAAAGAAGTCGTTGATTTTACTTCAAAAAGTGATGAAGAAATTATAAAGCATAGCTTGAAGCATAAAAATCTTTGTGGACGGTTTCACGCTTCGCAATTAGATCGAAAATTAATTATTTACAGAAAAGAACGCAATCATTGGCTTTCGTATGCGGCTTCGCTCCTATTTCCGTTTGCGTTATTTTCACAAGAAGCAAAAAGCGAGATTCAGAAACTTCCAAAAATAGAACAAATTAATACTTCAAGTTTCAAATCATTAAACATTGGTTCATTACACAAACAAGGAGAAATTGCTTCCGTAATTCAAAATGATAGTATTACAATAAAAGGTATTGTCACTGATGATACAGGATTGCCATTACCAATTGCATATATAAAGATTCAAGGAACGAAAATAGTTGTAACAAATGACTTTGATGGATTTTATTCTCTTAGAGTTAAAAGAAACGACACTGTATTGATTTCATCTTTAGGTTATGAAACCGTTACCATAAAAATAGTTGATAATCAACATGTCTACAATATTACTTTAATAGCTGAAGTTATGGGAGAATTAGATATGATGCTTGGTGGCGTAGCTGGAATGGTAGTAACTTGTTCTTCTGATGATTATTATACAACTCCAATGTCTGAAACTGAAATCAAAGAAAAAGAAAAACGCACCAAAAATTATTTTGCGTTTGAAAAGAAAAAATGGAAAGAAAAAAGAGCCGCACGAAAACTGGCAAGAGCAAAACGAAAAGCTGAGAAAAATTAAATCAAAAAAAAACTCCTCTTACGAATAAAAGGAGTTTCTCTATAATCAAGTCTTGCAATAATTATAATTGCGTAGCGAAATTTGCTTATGATACACAAAAGCTAACTTCAATGGCTTACTTAAATGTTAGGTTGTTTTTTCATGGCAATATCCCACATTAATAGGTCCCTAAAACTTGATATTCTATGATTTTTTGATTCTAAACACGAACCTAAAATTTTACTAACTGCTTCTAAGTTCACAATTTTAAATTATGTTACCCAATACTTATTAAAATGTTTGCAATTAAGATAAATTACTGTCTGCATTTCTGTGAACAACACTTATTTTTAACTT
This sequence comes from Kordia antarctica, assembly GCF_009901525.1. Classification (NCBI taxonomy): domain Bacteria; kingdom Pseudomonadati; phylum Bacteroidota; class Flavobacteriia; order Flavobacteriales; family Flavobacteriaceae; genus Kordia; species Kordia antarctica. Next base: position 188,142 of record NZ_CP019288.1, on the reverse strand, counting down.
TTACCAAATTCTAAATCATGAATTAAGTAGTTCAATAGTTAAAAATTATACCTTCAAAACAATAATTAGAACTTCAAAAAGTTATATTTTTACAGCTACGCGTATCTGAATACGATATATCTCAATTAAAATATCAAAATGAAGAAATTTTTATATACTTTTTTAATTCTTGCCACAATCATACTTTGGAGTTCATGTCGTAAAGATTTTGTGACGGTTGCAAGTTCGGGGCAACTTCAATTTTCAAAAGATACTGTATATCTCGACACCATTTTTACCAATATTGGCTCAAGTACGTACAACTTAAAAGTGTACAACCGAAGTGACGATGATATTCACATTCCAACGATTCAATTAGGCGAAGGCGAAAGTTCAAAATATCGCTTAAATGTAGATGGAATTGCAGGAAGAACATTCCAAGACATTGAATTATTAGCCAATGATAGTCTATTTATTTTTGTAGAAACTACGCTGGATATCAACGATTTTGCAAGTGGCAATCAATTTTTATATACAGATGCTATTGAGTTTGATACAGGAAACAATCAACAAAAAGTAGAATTGGTAACGCTAGTTCAAGATGCCGTTTTTCTCTTTCCGCAACAATTTAATGATGGAACTATTGAAACTTTATTACTTGGCGTAGATGATGAAGGCAACGAAACACGTATTGAAGGTTTCTTTTTGGAAGATTCCGAGCTCAATTGGACAAACGAAAAACCGTATGTAATTTATGGATATGCGGCTGTTGGACAGAATAAAATTTTAACTATTGAAGCTGGCGCAAGAGTTCATTTTCATGCAGATTCTGGTCTGATTGTCGGAAACTTAGGTTCGTTACAAGTCAACGGAATGCTAAGTACTACCGAAGAATTAGAAAATGAAGTGATTTTTGAAAGTGACCGATTAGAACCTGGTTTTGCAAATGTTCCAGGACAATGGGGAACGATTTGGTTGACTGACGGAAGTACAAATAATAACATCAATTACGCAACCATTAAAAATGCTTCTGTTGGAATTTTGACGGAAAATAGTGACGGAACTACAAATCCGACATTAACACTAAACAATTCAAAAATATACAACAGTTCAACTGCCGGATTATTAGCACGAACAGGTTTTGTAGAAGCAAATAATTCCGTTTTTGGAAGTGCCGGGCAATCATCTTTATATCTTAATTTAGGTGGAAAATACACGTTTAGACATTGCACATTTGCGAATTATTGGAACAATAGTTTTAGAGTTTTTCCAGCAGTTTTACTAGATAACTATTTAGATTTAGGAAATGGAACGGTTTTGACTGAAGATTTAGTTCAAGCTGATTTTTCTAACTGTATTATTGATGGACTTAACGGAGTTGAATTGTTTCTAGACAAACATGACGACACTACTACAATGTTCGAATACAACTTTACAAACTGTTTGCTGAAATTTGACGATTTCAACAATCGATTCAGTAACAATGAATTATATAATTTTACAAACGATATGATATTTGATGATGTTTTAAGAGTTACAAATTCTACGACTATCGAATTTAAAGATACCTCAAAAGATGAATTCATAATTGGAGAAACTTCTGTTGCCATAGGAATTGGAAATACACCAAACATGCCGCCTGCGATTCAGAGTGACATTTTAGGAAATCCAAGAACAAATCCTTCGGATGTTGGCGCGTATAATCACATTACTTTTGATGATTGATGAAAAAAACTTCATGAAAACCCAATTTAAAGAAACACAAAAATTCACACAATGGTGGCTTTGGATACTTCTCATCGGAATAGGAATGTTACCAACTTACGGAATTTACAAACAGGTTTTTCTAAATGAACATTTTGGAGACAAACCAATGTCAACTATTGGATTGATTATTTTTGCTGTCGTTGTTTTTGGAATTTTACTATTATTTTGGTTAATGAAACTCAACACCGAAATTGACCAACATGAAATACGAATGCGCTTTTTCCCTTTTGCTAAAAAACGAGTGCTTTGGACAGAAATTAAAAGTGCGGAAGTATTAAACTACGGTTTTGTTGGCGGTTGGGGAATTAGACTTTGGACAACATACGGAACGGTTTACAATACAAAAGGCAACAAAGGACTTGCCATTGAACTCAAAAACGGGGAAAAATTTCTCATCGGAACTCAAAAAGAAACAGAATTGCGTCAATTCTTAGAAAAAGTAAACAGGTAAAATAACTGTAAAAAATAACTTCTTACCGAAAAGAATCATAAAAAAAATACACTATTTTATGATGCTGTTTTTATACGTATATTGGTAAGAACAATAAAACTAAGAATAACTTAACACTTAATCACATTAAAATTATGGGACTCATTTTTACAATTGCTAACATTTTAGCAGGAATCTTACTTGGAATTACTGCTTTAGACAAACTTGATGGAGAAAGTGATTTTTTTAACAAAATCGCTAAAAAGTTAATGCCATTCACAACTATTATTGGTGGAGCTTCTTTAGGACTTGGTATCTTCTTTTTATTATTTTACAAAGGTGGTTTACTATATGAACTTGTTGCTATAGTTGGTGGATTGTTATTATTAACACACGTATTAAGTCAAGTTCCTACAATTGGAGAAACATTAGTAAAAATATCAAAAAAATTAATGCCTTTTAAAGTGATTGTTGGAATTGCTCTTTTAATACTTGCGATTTTAAGCCTTTTTTAGAAGATAAAACGATTAATTAATCACAACTTTTTGAACTGTTTTGCTTTTTTCGGTGCGAATTTCTAAAAAGAAAATTCCACTTGATATGTTTGAAACATCAATGGTAGCTTGCATATTTTGTTGCTTTTGAAACAACACTTGCTTACCCAAACTATCAAAAATAGTAACTGTATACGGTTGCGATAACGTTGTGGAAACTACAATATAATCCGATGCCGGATTTGGATAAACGCTGAACTTTTCAGCGTTTTCTTCGTTTATACCTAACGTACTTCCTTCGGTAACTGTCAATCGTTGGTTTGATGTTACATTTGTATATGTATCTGTTATGCCGCTTGGCCAGAAAATTTCTAACATATCAATCGTAGTTGCAGTTCCTATTCCGAAAAGTTCTGTGGCTGAATTTTGTCCTAAAAAAGCTTCTCCACACAACACATATCTATACAATGCTTGTCCGTTCACAGTTGCTTTAATGCTGGCGCCAATTCCCGCTTTATTACTGCTTGTTCCATCAAGCTTGACTTTTAACCAATTATTTGTGCCGCCAGTACTTCTCCACAATGCATAATTTTCTGGTGCTTGATTTACCACAATAAAATCTTGGTAACCATCATTATTAATATCGCCAATAGCATTTGAAAAACTTGTAAACGTATCATTTGCAAAACCAGCCGAGGAAGGAATTGTATAATTATATCCTGCGTCACATTCGTAAAATCCAGATGTGATTAACGGAGAATTTGGATCACTAATCATGCTACTTACATACAAATCTAAATCTGAATCATTGTCGGCATCAAAGAAATTCGCTCCCCAACCTATACTATTAAAAATAGTTCCTGTTGCTGTAGCAACATCTGTAAAAGTGCCATCGCCGTTATTCTGTAACAAATGATTTCCTTCGGTAGTATTTGTGACATAAATATCTAAAAAACCATCGTAATTATAATCGTCAATCGTAGTAGACATTGCATTTGCGGCAACTCCTGCACCAGAAGCAGCACTTACGTCTGTAAATGTTCCGTTTCCGTTATTTTTATAGAGAATATTTGTATTTGCGAATCGATCATTAGAAATATAAATATCTAAAAAACCATCATTATCATAATCGAAAAATGCCGAACAGAACGATAAATGTCCCACAGAACTTATTCCTGCAATGAAAGAAACATCTGTAAATGTTCCGTTTCCGTTATTTCTATATAGTTGATTTGGAATGACTTTAGAATCATCTTTATTACTTAAAAACAAATCTAAATCGCCATCATTATCATAATCGCCAAAAGAAGCGCCATAGGTAAATAAAGTAGTGTTTGGAAATCCAGCAACTAGAGAAACATCTGTAAAATTGAAGTTTCCGTCGTTATTGTATAATTTGTTGGAATCATCAAATCGTGTCACAAACAAATCATTATCACCATCATTATCGTAATCAACCCATAATACTTGTTTGGAATGATTCGGAATTGTGATATTGAACGTTTCTTCTACATACGTTCCTGAATTATTTTTGAAAAATCGTACTGGAAAATTTTCTTTACTTGCAAATGTTAAATCGTCCCAACCATCATTATCATAATCATAAAAACTAACGCCACCAAGTTGTGTGTTGAAGTTTCCTGTGATATTAATTCCTAAGTCGAACGCTTTATTTTCGAAGAGAATTTGTGCATTTGTTAGGGAAAAACAAAAGCAAAATAATACAGCAATAGTATAACTTTTCATAGTTGCAACTTTTTCATATCGTGGCAAATATAAGGAATCTTAGTTTTATACTAAGAAGTTATGCTATTGCTTATTTTCTAAATTACATCTACTTTTCAGATAGTTAACATCAAGTGTTGATTCTTAAATCTAAAAGGAACTTGTACTGAGCGAAGTCGAAGTAAGCGATCTTGCATCCTTTAATTAAGAGTCAAACAAAGGTCTATCAGACATCATCACATTTACTTTAAATGAAATGTTCTCTAATGCTTCATCACTTTCATAGTTCAGGATAGCTTCATCAATATATTCCACTATCAGTTCCATATCTTTTTCTTTCAAACCTCTTGTAGTAATTGCAGCTGTTCCGATACGAATTCCTGAAGTTACAAATGGACTTTTATCGTCAAAAGGAACCATATTTTTATTTACTGTAATATCCGCTTTTTCTAATGCTTTTTCAGCATCTTTTCCAGTAATATTTTTATTGCGAAGATCAATCAACATCATGTGATTGTCCGTTCCGCCAGAAATAATATTATATCCTTTTTCAACAAATACAGCCGCCATTGCTTTGGCATTTTTCTGAACTTGTAAAATATAATGCATAAATTCATCCGTTAACGCTTCTCCAAAAGCAATTGCTTTTCCTGCAATAACGTGTTCCAATGGTCCGCCTTGATTTCCTGGAAAAACGGAGCTATCTAACAATGAAGACATCTTTTTTAAGTTTCCGTTCTTCAATTTTAGTCCAAATGGATTGTCAAAATCTGTTCCGATCATAATCATTCCTCCACGTGGTCCACGCAATGTTTTATGCGTTGTGGTTGTTACAATATGACAATGTGGAATTGGATCGTTTAATAATCCTTTTGCAATCAATCCTGCAGGATGTGAAATATCTGCTAATAATAAAGCATTCACACTATCAGCAATCTTGCGAAAGCGTTCAAAATCAATATCTCTAGAATATGCAGACGCGCCAGCAATAATCATTTTTGGTTGCTCTTTTGTAGCTATTTCTTGAATTTTATCATAATTCAAAATACCAGTTTCCTCTTCTACTCCGTAAAATACAGGATCGTATAATTTTCCAGAAAAGTTTACTGGAGAACCATGTGTTAAATGTCCGCCGTGCGATAAATCGAATCCTAAAATTTTATCTCCAGGTTTCAAACATGCTGCAAAAACTGCTGTGTTGGCTTGACTTCCACTATGTGGTTGTACATTTACCCATGATGCTCCAAATAAAGCTTTTGCTCTATCAATAGCAATAGTTTCTACTTCGTCAACGACTTCACAGCCGCCATAATAGCGTTTTCCAGGATATCCTTCTGCGTATTTATTGGTAAGTACAGAACCAACAGCTTCCATAACTTGTTCACTTACAAAATTCTCAGAAGCGATCAACTCTAGTCCTTCAATTTGTCTTTCCTTTTCGGCTTGAATTAATTCAAAAATTTGTTCGTCGCGTTGCATTATTTTGAGTCTATGTTAATAAAATCCAAAAATATGATATAGATATGAAAACTCATATAGAAAACTCATATATTTGACTAGAAAAATATTTTTTTAAATTATAAACACACAACATAACTATGCCAAATACTACTAATAATCCAAATAGAAAAACGTGGCTTGACGTAGCTGCTGATAGCGATTTTCCTATCCAAAACATTCCTTTTGGTGTTTTCCTTACTAGAGATGATGTAATTACCATCGGTACTCGAATTGGTAATTATGCTATTGATTTAGGTGCATTACATCAACTTGGATATTTTAAAGGAATTCCATTAACAGACGATATTTTTCTTCAAGATACTTTGAATGATTTCATTTCTGATGGAAAAAAGACTTGGAGATTGGTTCGAAACCGTATTGGAGATATTTTCGACGAAAACAATGCGAGTTTAAGAGACAACAAAGAACACAGAAATACAATTATTTTCACCTTAAATGAAATAGAAATGCAATTGCCTGTTCAGATTGGCGATTATACAGATTTTTATTCAAGTATAGAACATGCAACCAATGTTGGTACGATGTTTAGAGGTGAAGACAACGCATTAATGCCAAACTGGCTTCACATGCCTGTTGGTTACCACGGAAGAAGTTCTTCTATTATTCCATCGGGAATTCCAATTCATCGTCCACAAGGACAGACGTTGCCAGCTGGTGCTGAAACTCCTGTATTTGGGCCTTCAAAACGTGTCGATTTCGAATTAGAAATGGCGTTTATTACCACAGATGCAAATCATTTAGGAGAACCAATTCCTATTGAAGAAGCTGAAGATTATATTTTTGGTATTGTTTTGTTTAATGATTGGAGCGCGCGCGACATTCAGAAGTGGGAATACGTTCCATTAGGACCGTTTTTAGGAAAAAGTTTTGCTTCGTCAATTTCTCCTTGGATTGTAACAATGGACGCATTAGAACCTTTCAAAGTTGAAAGCCCAAAGCCGTTAAAACCACAACTGGAATATTTACAATACACTGGAAAGAAAAGCTACAATATAAATTTAGAAGTAGCTATTCAGCCAGAAAACAGTACAGAAACAGTTGTTGCACGTTCTAACTTTAAGTACATGTACTGGAATATGGCACAACAATTAACGCATCATACGGTGAATGGTTGTCCTGTAAATTCTGGTGATATGATGGGAAGTGGAACTTTATCTGGAAAAACTCCTGATTCGTATGGTTCTATGTTGGAATTGTCTTGGGCAGGAAAAAATCCTGTAAAATTAAATGATGGTTCTGAACGAACATTTATCAACGACGGCGACACAGTTACGATGCGCGGTTATTGTACAAATGATAATTATGTTCGAATTGGTTTTGGAGAAGTTTCTTCAAAATTATTACCTGTATTTCAACCGAAGAAAAAGTAATTATAGGTTCACATATATTCAAAAAGCATCAACTATTGTTGGTGCTTTTTTTTATTAAATAATTTAAAGATTCAATAATTAAAAAACCTATGATTTCAAAAAAAATTAAACCAAATAAAGTACAGCAATCGAAAGAAGAAGTACACCATAAATCAACGTAAACGATTTTCCTGATATTTTACTTCCCATTTTTGCTCCAAAAAAGTTGGCGACAAAATAGGTTCCAAACAGAATTCCAACCAATTGCCAATCGACAGGATTTTCAACGTTGTATTTTATAAATGCTCCGTAACTTACTGGTGGAATTAAAATTGCCAGACTTAAAGCGCGTGCATATTCTTTTTTCAGTTTAAAAACTCCAATTAGAACTGGCACCATTAATATGCCTGCGCCAATTCCGAACATTCCGCCCAAAATTCCTGTACAAGCTGCCAAAATAAGTATCAAATATGGAGAAACATGTTCCTTGTAAGGTGTTTGCGCATTTTTCTTTAAATACGACGCAAACTGCATCAACGCAATCATAATCAATAAAATGGCGAAGTAATATTTTAAATCTGTTTCGCCAATATAAAAGGCAAAAACAGCTCCAAAATACGAGAAAATACAATACGCAATCACACCAATTGTAATGTTGAGCCATTGTTTTTTTACGTATTCATATAATGACATTACACCGAGTAAACTCATGGGTCCTAACATCATTGTGAGTACATTTCCTTGCGCTACCAATTGCGACATTCCACAATACAATACTAAAAAAGAGACTAAAAATGGTCCGCCGCCAATTCCTGCAAATCCGCCAATATAGCCAACAACAAGTCCTAAAAGCACATAAATAAGTGGATCACACATGCTGCGAAGTTAAGGTTCTATACATTGTTTTTATAAAATTTCATGAAATTTATACTGGCTTTTTTATAAAATTTGTGGTTTCGTTTTTTTATAGTTATTAAATAATAGATAGTTTTGGTTAAGTTTGGTATCTAAATTGCATACCCATAACAAACCTAACATATAACGTATGAAAAAAATACTACTTATAATAACCACATTTTTATTTTTAATCGCTTGTGGTGGTGTCAAAAAAACACAAGAAGCGTTGAACACGGGTAATTATGATTTGGTGATTCAGAACGCTATAGATCAACTCAAAAAGAATAAAACAAGTAAAAGAAAACAGCAATATGTTATTTTATTACAAGAAGCGTATGCGAAAGCTTTAAATAGAGATTTATCTACAATTAAATTCTTAAAAGCTGATGGAAATCCTGAAAAATTAGAAGATTTATATAATACGTATCTAGCCATAAGAAATAGACAAGAAACTATAAAACCATTACTTCCGTTGCCTATTTTGGAAAAAGGAACAAATGCGAAATTCAAGATGCAAGACTATTCGTCTAAAATTATTAATACAAAAAATCAGTTGTCTGAATATTTATATACGAATGCAACATCATTATTAAATACTACGAAGCAGAAATATGACTATAGAAAGGTTTATGACGATTTCAAATATATTAATGATATTTCTCCCAACTATAAAAATGTTCGTCAATTAATGGAAGAAGCGCACGTTAAAGGAACTGATTTTGTATTGGTCACTTTGAACAATAATACCGATAAAGTAATTCCAAAGCGTTTAGAAGATGACTTACTCAATTTTAATACCTACGGATTAAATGACTTATGGACAGTTTATCATGCAAATGAAATTGCTCAAAAACAATATGATTTTGGTTTAATTCTGGATTTGAGAGAAATCAATATTTCTCCTGAACAAATAAGAGAAAAACAAATCATAAAAGAAAAGCAAATAAAAGATGGTTGGGAATATGCAACGAATGATAATGGAAATGTTTTAAAAGATAGCTTAGGAAATAAAATCAAAATAGATAAATTCAAAATGATCCGCTGCGAACTGTATGAATTTACACAGTTTAAATCGACCAGAGTTGCTGGACAAGTAAAGTATATAAATTATAAGTCAAAACAACTTATCGAAGCGTTTCCAATAAGCAGTGAATTTGCCTTTGAACACATCTATGCGAATTTTGATGGCGATCGTAGAGCCTTAGAACAACAATATATAGACTTGACAAATAATAAAGCAGTTCCATTTCCAAGCAATGAACAAATGGTATATGACACCGGAGAAGATTTAAAAGCAAAACTAAAATCTATTATCACCAGAAATAAATTTAGATGATAATATCTGACATACTAAAAAGCCCGAAAACAATAGTTTTCGGGCTTTTTTATATCATTTCAATTTGAATAGTAATTCCATTTATACGAACTTTTCTAACTCTATAGAATTAATTCCACTATGAGAAGCATGCGCAACAGAAATTCCATTTTTAAGTACAATTAATTGTGGACTTTCGTGCCATACTTGGAACTTTGCAGCGATTTCTTCTGAAATTGGACGATAATTCAACAAATCTAAATAATAAACTTTCATCTGATTTTCCTCCAAATCATACGAACCTTCAAATTGTTTTATGACCATTCTACTAATTCCGCAACGCGTACTGTGTTTGAAAATAGCAACTGGCTGCGTTTTTGATTCTTCCACAATAGTGTCCAACTGATCAACGTTTGTCAATGGCGTCCATTTTAGTTTTGAAGGCACTGGAGTTTCAGAAGCATCAGAACTACTGAATAATTTATTGAATATTCCCATAGGTAAATTGTAAATTTATAGAATGAACTCGTTTTTACTTTCTTAATGAGTCGAAAGTCTATCTAAAAACTTTCAAAATGACAAAATGTCTTGTAAATACACGCTTTAACCGACATTTTGTCTCCTATTCACAATTGGAATAAGAATTGCAAAATTATTAAAAACACATAACATACAGCTATGAATTTTAACAATTATACCATAAAATCACAGGAAGCCGTGCAACAAGCGCAGCAACTGACGCAAACATACGGACATCAGCAAATTGAAAATGAGCATCTTTTTAAAGCGATCATGGAAGTTGATGAGAATGTCTTGCCTTTTTTACTTAAAAAATTAAATGTAAATGTTTCTTTATTGGAACAAATACTAGAAAGTACGCTGAATAGTTTTTCAAAAGTGACTGGCGCAAACATTGTACTATCTCCGGAAACGGGAAAAACCTTGACAAACGCGAGCATTATTGCCAAAGATATGAATGATGAATTTGTTTCAACGTCGCATTTAGTTTTGGCAATATTCAAATCGAAAAGTAAAATTGCACAAATATTAAAAGATCAAGGAGTTACCGAAAAAGGACTCAAAGCTGCCATTTTAGAACTCAGCAAAGGCGAACGCGTCACATCTGCGAATGCGGAAGAAACGTATAATTCGTTGAACAAATACGCAAACAACTTGAATAAATTGGCGAACGACGGAAAACTCGATCCTGTAATTGGAAGAGATGAAGAAATCCGCAGAGTTTTGCAAATTCTTTCGCGTAGAACGAAAAATAATCCAATTTTGGTTGGTGAACCTGGCGTTGGTAAAACCGCTATTGCGGAAGGTTTAGCGCACAGAATCATACAAGGTGATGTTCCAGAAAATTTGAAAGACAAACAAATATTTTCGCTCGATATGGGCGCATTAATTGCAGGCGCAAAATTTAAAGGAGAATTCGAAGAACGTTTAAAAGCCGTTATCAAAGAAGTAACATCGGCTGATGGCGATATTGTTCTTTTTATTGATGAAATTCACACACTTGTTGGTGCTGGCGGCGGACAAGGCGCAATGGACGCAGCAAATATTCTAAAACCTGCGTTGGCACGTGGCGAACTCAGAGCAATTGGCGCAACGACATTGGACGAATATCAAAAATATTTTGAAAAAGACAAAGCTTTAGAACGTCGTTTTCAGAAAATTATAGTGAACGAACCTGATACGGAAAGTGCAATTTCTATTCTGAGAGGAATTAAAGAAAAATATGAAACACATCACAAAGTTCGAATCAAAGATGAAGCGATTATTGCGGCGGTTGAATTATCGCAACGTTATATAACGAATCGTTTCTTGCCAGATAAAGCAATTGATTTAATTGATGAAGCAGCTTCTAAATTGCGCATGGAAATCAATTCCAAGCCTGAAAATTTAGATGTTTTGGACAGAAGAATCATGCAATTGGAAATTGAAATTGAAGCGATAAAGCGTGAAAAAGATGAAGTCAAACTGAAATCATTAAATGCAGACTTAGCCAATATCAAAGATGAGCGCAATGAAATTTTCGCCAAATGGCAAACCGAAAAAGATATTGTAGATAACGTACAAGCAACGAAAGAAGCCATTGAGAATTATCGCGCGGAAGCGGAAAGAGCGGAACGTGACGGAGATTATGGAAAAGTTGCAGAATTACGTTACGGAAAGATAAAAGAAGCGCAAGTAAAGTTAAATACATTACAACAAGAACACGCAACATTAGAAGGAACTTCGTTAATTAAAGAAGAAGTTACCACCGAAGATATTGCGGAAGTTGTGGCAAAATGGACAGGAATTCCTGTAACCAAAATGTTGCAAAGCGATCGTGAAAAGTTATTACAATTAGAAGCTGAATTGCACAAACGTGTCGTTGGACAAGAAGAAGCAATTGTTGCCGTTTCGGATGCTGTTCGCAGAAGTCGCGCAGGATTGCAAGATGCTAATCGTCCAATAGGTTCGTTTCTATTTTTAGGAACAACTGGCGTTGGAAAAACCGAATTGGCAAAAGCACTTGCCTCCTATTTATTTGATGATGAAAGCGCGATGACGCGAATTGATATGAGCGAATACCAAGAATCGCATTCGGTAAGTAGATTGGTTGGCGCTCCTCCAGGATATGTTGGGTATGACGAAGGCGGACAATTGACGGAAGCTGTGCGTAGAAAACCATATTCGGTGGTTTTATTAGACGAAATTGAAAAAGCGCATCCTGATACCTTCAATGTTTTATTACAAGTGTTGGATGAAGGTCGTTTGACAGATAATAAAGGAAGAGTTGCCGATTTTAAAAATGCAATCATCATAATGACGTCAAATACGGGAAGTCATATTATTGAAGAAAAATTCAAAGCTGTAAAAGATATTGATACAGCAATGGAAGCCGCAAAAGTAGAAGTTTTAGGATTATTGAAACAAACGGTTCGCCCAGAATTTTTAAATCGGATTGATGATATTGTCTTGTTTACGCCACTTTCACAGGAAAACATTAAAGAAATTGTTCGTTTGCAATTGAAAAATGTAACGAAAATGTTAGCAAAACAGCAAATTACCTTAGATGCTACGGAAGAAGCAATTTCATATTTAGCACAAAAAGGATACGATCCGCAGTTTGGTGCGCGACCTGTAAAACGAGTGATTCAGCGAAAAGTGTTGAATGAACTTTCCAAAGAAATTCTCGCTGGAAAAGTCACCGTAGATAGTATTATTTTATTGGATGAATTTGATGATGAACTCGTTTTTAGAAATCAGACAGATTTGATTGTGGAAGCATAATCAACAGTTATAATAGCAACAAAGCGCAACTAATTTAGTTGCGCTTTGCTTTTACTAACAAATTCAGGAACAATTGTATAATTCCTAAACTACAAGATTCATACTATAAACGCTATTGGAAAGTGTTTATTTTATTGGAAAAGTTAAAGTTGTGTGAAGTATTTACTTCCTGCAACAACACATGATTGATATTTTTATTAAATTGTTTCAACTTTTAATTTTAGATTTATGAATTACAAAACTATCTTCAAGATATCTACTTTACTTTTACTCTTTTCTCTGTTTACTAATTGCGCTACTACACTCAATAAATCACCAAAATCTAAAAATAAAACAGCATCTTTTGAAGCAAAAAAGTTAATTCTTGAAGTAGATAGTTTAATAAGAATATCTGAATCCATGGAATATTCAACAAAACCAGTAGTCAAAAGAATTACAGAAGGTTCACTGAAAATTTTTGATAGTTTAAAAATTGAAATTGGTACCGGAAGCTTTTTAAGAAATATGTACACTAATCAAGAGAAAGATGAAGTAGTTAAGGCAGATTACAGTCAGACAATCAATTATATTTACGATGCAAGTAAAAATATTGATCATACTAAAGAGCAAATAAAAACGATCATATATTACAAAAATGAAAAACCTTATTATGCAACCTATAATGAACGTAAATTCAATAAAGAGAGTTTAACCGCTGACGATACGTATTATTTCGAATTCAATACAGAAAATATTAAGGAAAATGATTCTGAGAAGAAAATTAGAAAGTATGTTTTGTATCTGAGTGAAGATATTATATCTGATAAGTAAAAAAAAACCACGTTAGCACAAGTTTGCAACTTGTGACGTCAAATAAGCTAAATATTGTTTTCAGTAATTACTTAAACTTCACCTGTATATGAATTATCGAAAATTAAGTTATATTTATTTGAAAATATAATGTTAATTTCTGTTACGGCACGAGTTGAAAAACTCGTGCTAGCAAAGGATGTGACGATTAACAACATAAAGTAAAATGAAACACACAAAAATTTTCACATTCATATTCTTTTCAATTATACTAATCAGTTGTAAAAACTATTATAATGATACACTAGCTTGGGCAAATAATATTGAAAGTGGAACAACTATTGAAAACGTACAAAAATTACAACCAGATTATATAGAAATTGATTGGGAAGATCCACGAACTTTTGAAAACGAAAAATGGTATTTTATTACTAAAATCAAAGGAAATTATGATGTTTTAGGAATGTCGAATTATTTGGTTTTTATTGATGATAAGTATCAAGGTAGAGAGGCGAGAAAATAATAGTGCCTTTTGAAATTCTAACTATTTCTCGATACAAAATTCTTTCAGAATTTCACTCGAAATGACGGTTAGAAGTTCAAAACGTCATTTCGAGTAATTTTATATTGAGCATAGCGAGATAAAAAATTGTATCGAGAAATACTCCAAATACTCACTTCTTCAACGCTAGCGCAAGTTTGATAACTTGTGACCGTAAGCAAACTAAACTAAATCCTATCTACGCAGGAATGACAAATAAATCCAAAATGAAGTAAGAAGTTCTAAACATAGCTAAATACTCACTTCTCAATACTAATATCTAATTCTTACTCCAATCCCAAAACCTCATTAGAAATTCCCAACTGCTCATTAAACAATTCCTTCGTCAATTCCTGTTTCCAAAAAGGAACTAATTCAGCTAAAATTTTCTTTCCGTGATCGGAATGTACTTCTTCTGGAAATGCAATTTCTAAGACTTCTAACATAATTGGTACTGCCGTAGATGCGCCAGGCGATGCACCTAACAATGCCGTAATACTTCCATCTTTGCAATGAACGACTTCTGTTCCGAATTGCAATATCCCACCTTCAAATTCGTCTTTTTTAATGATTTGAACACGTTGTCCCGCAACCATAATTTCCCAATCTTCGTTTTTGGCGTTTTTTACAAACTTTCGCAAATCGTTCATGCGATCATTGTGCGACATTAAAACTTGTTCTACCAAATACTTTGTCAAAGGTAAATTGTGCCAAAACGCGCCAAACATCGCAGGTAAATTGTCAAAACTAATCGACTTGAATAAATCAAAATTAGAACCTTCTTTCAAAAACTTCGGACTAAACCCAGCAAAAGGTCCAAACAACAACTCACGCTTTCCGTTAATATAACGCGTATCCAAATGCGGTGTTGACATTGGCGGATCGCCAACTCCAGCTTTGCTATATACTTTTCCTAAATGTTGCTGAATGATTTCTTCATTCTTGCAAACGAGCCATTCGCCACTTACAGGAAAACCACCATAACCATCTTTTTCGTCAATTTCCACTTTTTGTAGTAGCAATAAACTTCCGCCGCCAGCGCCAATAAACACATGTTTCGCATCTAAATGTTGAATTTCATCTGTTATTATGTTTTTCACTTTTACAGACCATTCCACATCATCATCTGGATCAATATCTAATACATCGTGATTGCATTGTACTTTTGTACTATATTCATTTTCAAGTATTTCGAATAGCTTTTTGGTTAAATTGCCAAAATTTACGCCAGTTCCACGTTCCATCTTGCTTGCGGCTAAGACTTCATCTTTGCTTCTATCGTTTGCAATTAGTGGAAACCATTCAGCCATTTTTGAAATATCATTAGTGAATTCCATCGTATCAAACATAAAATGCGCTTTCATCGCTTTATACCGTTTTTTAAGATATGTTGCGTTTTCTTCGCCAGTTACCCAACTATAATGTGGTGTTTTTTGAATGAATGTTTTTGGATTATCAAGCAAATTATGCTGAACCAAATACGACCAAAATTGCTTTGAAATTTCAAACTGTTCGCAAACTTTCAACGCTTTGCTAATATCAATAGAACCATCTTCATTTTCAGGTGTGTAATTCAATTCGCATAAAGCGGAATGTCCTGTTCCTGCATTGTTCCAATCGGCTGAACTTTCTAAAGCAACGGCATCCAATCGTTCTAAAATCAGCACTTTTAATTTCGGTTGAATCAACTTTACCAATAATGCCAAAGAAGCACTCATTATTCCGCCACCAACACAAATAAGATCGTAATCGGTATTTACATTTATCTTTTCAGAAGTCATTCATTAATTTTTTTCTAAAGTAAAGAAATCAAACAATAAAAAATAATTACAAAACAAAAAAGATAGAAGCTTTTGCGGACACAAACTTCTATCTTCTTTTAACTAACTCAAAATTTATAATTATGGTAGGTATAACTTTGATTTTCTATTAAAAAGAGCTTTTTTATTATTTCGCATTATCTCCTTATAACCTAACAGGATCTGCGCATGTACAGGTTTCAATTGGACACGTACTCTGTTTTCCTAATGAATTATCAACAGTTGTTTCGTCTGAAGTTCTATTTCCTCCTTTTATATTTTTAAAATCTAAAGAAGCAATTTTTTTCTTTTTTAAATATAATTTGGTATTCAGATGCTGTTTTTTCATGATTGAATTTTATTTGTATTTCATAAATTTACTAATAATCAAACACTTATACATACACAAAAACATTACTTCCGCTACGTTTTTACTATAAAATTATTATTTTATACCGATTGGTATATTTTTTGTATATTTGACGAATGACACGCAAAGCTGAAAAAACCGCTGCCTTTATTATAGAAACTGTTGCGCCTATTTTTAACAAAAATGGATACGCAGCAACCAGCATTTCGGACATTACCAAAGCAACAGGCTTGACAAAAGGTGCGATTTACGGCAACTTTGAAAACAAAGAACAGTTGGCAGTTGCAGCGTTTAAATTCATGGTGAAAAGTTTGATGTCAGAAATTGTGAAACACATGAATAAAAGTGATTCGCCCATTGAAAAGCTATTATTAATCTCTGATTTTTATCGAAATTATTATTTATATACAAATAAAATGGGTGGTTGTCCTATTTTAAATGTTGGCGTGGACGCGAACAATCAAAATTCATATTTACTAGAAAAAGTACGTATTATTATTCAACGGATTCAAGATCAATTGGCAACAATTATTGAAGATGGAATTGAAATCGGAGAAATTTCTACGGAAGTAAACGCAATGAACGCCGCCAAACGCATTGACACGATGATTCAAGGTGCGGTTTTTATGACATATACTATGGATGATGATTTTTATATGAAAGACATGATGAATCTCGTTGATAAAATGATCAATGAAGAATTAAGAGTATAACCTATTTTTTTAATCAAAAATATACCGATTGGTATATTGAACTCGCTTTAGCTTTTTCAAATTGATAAAAAATTTAACCGAGTTCATATAAAACAATTTACAATGGAAGATTTACCAAAAATTTTAGAAAGTAAAAGCAAAATACGATTTCAAGATTGCGATCCGCTAAATCACTTGAATAATAGCAAATATTTAGATTATTTGATTAATGCCAGAGAAGATCAATTGATTGATCATTACGATTTGGATATTTTTGAAACCGCCAAAAAAACTGGTACAACTTGGGTTGTTGGTTCGCATCAAATTGCGTATGTACGACCAGCGTTTGTAATGGAAACCGTAACAATTGATTCTCAATTACTTTACTTCAATAAAAAACAATTATTAGTAGAAATTCGTATGTGGAACGAACACAAAACAGAATTAAAATCGATCATGTGGAGTTCATTTATTCACTTTAACATCCTAAAAGGAAAAGCACATGAACACAACGAAAAATATATCAATTTGTTTGAGAGTGTAGTGTTGCCTGTTACAGAAACTAATTTTGACGAACGTGTTAAAAGTTTACGATTGTCAACGGTTTCGTGATAAATATCAGCTTTTCGAGTTTGGTTTTTAAGTATCTTTGAAACGAATAAAATATACTATTTTTTAACTCGTTGTGCATTTTGAATTCAAAAGCATACTGAAGCGTCAGTTCGAGTGATTTTGAGGCACGAAAAATTGTATCGAGAACCTGTTTAGTGTAAAAAATTCTATTCTCGATACAAATTTTACTCATTTTCAATCGTAAAATTCACTCGAATTGACGAATTTTATCAAAATGCACAACGGGTTATTTACATCATATTTTATAAAATATAACATGAACATCAACAGATATATAGATCATACATTATTAAAACCAACAACTACAATTACTGATATTGAACAACTTTGTAAAGAAGCAGTTGAACATAATTTCTTTTCAGTTTGCGTAAATAGTTCGCATGTAAAATTGGCTAAAAAGTGTGTCGCTTCTAACGAATCTGTACACGTTTGTAGCGTAATTGGTTTTCCGCTTGGTGCGATGAGTACCGAAGGGAAAATTGCGGAGTTACTTCAAGCAAAAGAAGATGGCGCTGACGAATTTGATATGGTTATTAATATTGGCTGGCTGAAATCTGGCAAAGAAAATTTAATCAAAGAAGAAATTAAACAATTAAAAATAGCGGCTGGAACTAAAATTCTAAAAGTAATTGTTGAAACGTGTTATCTTTCGGATGAAGAAAAAATAAAAGCGTCCAAACTTGCCGTAGAAGCTGGCGCAGATTTTGTGAAAACGTCCACAGGATTTGGAACTGGCGGCGCAACAGTAGAAGATATTTCACTGATGAAAAATGCAGTAAACGGAAAAGCGAAATTGAAAGCTTCTGGCGGAATTAGAGATTACGAAACGGCTAAAAAATATATCGATTTAGGCGTTTCCCGATTAGGAACATCGAACGGAATTGCTATTGTAAACGGAACAGCATCAAAAAATACTTATTAAATTATGAGCATACATATTGAAGCAAAAAATGGCGAAATTGCGCCTACGGTTTTATTACCTGGCGATCCAATGCGTGCCAAATGGATTGCAGAAACATACTTTGAAAACCCAACGTTATACAATGATGTTCGCGGAATGTTTGGCTACACAGGAACCTACAAAGGCAAACTAGTTTCCGTACAAGGAACTGGAATGGGCGCGCCATCTATTGGAATTTACGCGCACGAATTAATCAAAAAATATGATGTGCAAAAACTCATTCGTGTTGGAAGTGCTGGTTCGTATCAAAAAGAAGTAAACATTCGTGATATTGTGATTGCAATGGCGGCTTCATCAAACAGTAGTTTTAATAATTTACCTTTTCAGGGAGAAAATTTTGCTCCTACGGCTCATGCCGAATTGTTCTTAGCTGCGATAAATGCTGCCAACGAAAGAAACATTCCTGTAAAAGCTGGAAACATTTTAACGAGTGACATATTTTATCAAGAAGATGCTGATTATTATAAAAAATGGGCGAAATACGGCGTACTTTGCGTAGAAATGGAAACTGCAGCTTTATATACGTTAGCAGCGCGATTTAATGTAAAAGCACTATCTTTATTGACTATTTCTGATAGTTTGGTGACTCACGAAACTACAACATCGGAAGAACGAGCAGAAACTTTTAAAGAAATGATTGAAATTGCATTGGCGATTATTTAAACAAAAAAACGAATGAAAAAAAACATCTTACTAGTATTAAGTTTATTCTTAGTCATGAATTGCTTTGCGCAAGAATCAGAAGAAACTGAAAACGAAACTGAAACTGAAAATGAAACCGAAGTTGAAGTTGAAACTTCTGTGTATTATTTAATTCGTCATGCAGAAAAAAATCGTAGTGACAAGAAAGATAAAGATCCTAAATTAACCAAAGCAGGAAACAATAGAGCAATATATTGGGCAGAAGTTTTTAAAAATGTAAAATTTGATGCGGTGTATTCTACAGATTACAACAGAACGCGAGAAACTGCTATTCCAACAGCTGAAGCGAACCAATTGGAAATAACATCGTACCATCCATTTAAAATTGATTTTAAACAATTTCTAGCGGATACCGAAGGAGAAACTACACTAATTGTCGGACATAGTAATACAACACCCGATTTTGTTAATAGATTATTGAACGAAGAAGAATTTGAACATATTGACGATAAGAACAATGGAAATCTATACATTGTAACGATTACAGGAGATTCTAAAACTGTACAATTGTTGACACTTAATTAGATTTTCACCCAAAATAAACACAAGAAAAGATCAATGGTATTAAAACTAGCATTGATCTTTTTTTTGCTTAATAAAAATCATTAGAAATCACAGTAAATTCGCTATATTTGCCCTCATTTATGCAAAAAAACATCAACATACAAAATAAGAGGGCGCGCTTCGAATATGAACTCTTAGAGAAATTTACCGCAGGAATTGTGCTGTCTGGTACGGAGATTAAATCTATTCGTTTGAGCAAAGCTTCCATTGCCGAAAGTTTCTGTGAATTCAGTGAACGCGGCGAACTTTTTGTGATAAATATGTATATTGAAGAATACGCTTTTGGAACACATTACAATCACCA
Source organism: Kordia antarctica (assembly GCF_009901525.1). NCBI lineage: Bacteria > Pseudomonadati > Bacteroidota > Flavobacteriia > Flavobacteriales > Flavobacteriaceae > Kordia > Kordia antarctica. The sequence goes on along the minus strand of NZ_CP019288.1, from coordinate 168,028 downwards.
ACCTCGTAGTTCTCGGAAATTATTATTGAATAAAAAAGAACTTCGAAGCTTGCATAAAAGTGTCAAAAATGCAGGATTAACAATAGTTCCGTTGCGTTTGTTTATCAATGAAAAAGGCTTGGCAAAAATATCTATTGCACTTGCAAAAGGTAAAAAGATTCATGACAAGCGTGAAACGATGAGAGATCGTGATAATAAACGAGACTTAGACCGTGTGAAGAAGAATTTCCGTTAGTTTTTATTAAATAATTTACTTCTGCTTTAAGTTAAAAACCACATTTTTAATTTATTATTTTCTTTGCTCGCACAAAGAAAAGAAACAAAAGAAAGTGCATTTTTCCAGAGGTATTTTTAGTTTTTTCTCTGAAAAACTAAAACCGCATTCATTTTTCTAAATTTTTTCCAAGGCTTCAAAAATTCTTAACGAAAAATGCCTGCTATACTGCGGAAAAAGTAACGCAGTGCAAGGAAATGTTAATTCTTATTCTCCAACATTGGCACAAAGCGAAATTCTCCAAATTCTTTTTTAGTAAATTCTTTTTCAGAAGTTCGAACAAAAAGTGTCATAATCTGTTCATTTTTACCAACAGGAATCACTAGCTTTCCTCCTATTTTTAATTGCGCTAATAATGGTTTTGGTACAAATGGCGCACCAGCCGTGACAACAATTCCGTCAAAAGGAGCTTCCGTTGGCAATCCTTTGTAACCGTCGCCAAAGATTAGTTTTTTAGGTCGGTAGCCTAACTTTGGCAAGAATAAACTCGTCTTTTTAAACAATTCTTTTTGACGTTCAATACTGTATACTTTTGCGCCTAATTCGAGCAACATTGCTGTTTGATAACCACTTCCTGTACCAATTTCTAGAATTTTTGCGCCAGAAGCCAGTTCGAGTAATTGAGTTTGAAACGCTACAGTAAACGGTTGCGAAATGGTTTGATCGGCGCCAATAGGAAATGCTTTGTCTTGATACGCATGCGATTCAAAACTAGAATCCATAAACAAATGACGCGGAATTTTTCGAATTCCATTCAGTACATTTTCGTCTGTAATTCCTTTGTCAGCAACGATTTGTGCTAACTGATTTCGCATTCCTTTATGTTTAAACGTATCTTTCATGTTGTCACAAAAATAGTTTTATTTTTTGTCTAAATGCCTACTTAACCTAAGTTCGATTTAAAATAATAGTAAACTTTCTGTAATTCGTTCTTTTTCTGAAATATAACAAGTGTCTTTTTTGAGAAAATATTTTAAAACGGAATCAAAAAAATGAAGTAGCTTTGTTAGTATAAAATACTTTACAAATGAATTTCGAACTCAATAATTCAATTGAAATTTTAGAAAGAACGCCACTAATTTTAGAATCTTTTTTGAGTAATTTATCAAGCAATTGGATAAAAAATAATGAAGGCGAAAACACGTGGAGTCCATATGATATAATTGGACATTTAATTTATGGAGAAAAAACAGATTGGATTGTTAGAGCAAAAATAATAGTATCTCAATCTGAAAATAAAACGTTTGAATCTTTTGATCGTTTTGCTCAATTTAAAGAAAATCAAAACCTACAAATATCAGATTTAATTGCAAAGTTTAAAGACTTAAGAAAAAGCAATCTGCAAGAATTAAAATCTTTACACATTACAAGTGATAAACTTGCGCTTAAAGCAACGCATCCTGAACTCGGAGAAATAACACTTCAACAATTAATTTCGGCTTGGGTTGTACACGATTTAGGTCACATTGCGCAAATTTCAAGAGTTATGGCAAAACAATATGATTCTAATGTTGGATCTTGGAAAGCGTATTTAGGAATTTTAAATAAATAATTCTCAAAAATCAACACTTAAAAATAGAAATAATGCATAATTGTTTCTAAGAACTCCAAAGGTTCTAGAAAAATAAATTATTTTTGTTCAAAACACTTTCTATGTTAAAAGCTGGAGTTTTAGGTGCAGGACACTTAGGCAAAATTCATCTTCGATTATTACAACAATCTTCTCAATACGAACTTATTGGTTTTTATGATGCAAATCCTGAATATGCTCAGAAAATAGTAAAGGAATTTGGATACAAATATTTTGATACGATTGATGCTTTGATTGATGCCGTTGATGTCGTTGATATTGTAACTCCAACGCTTTCACATCACGAATGTGCCAAAAAAGCGATTCTCAAAGGAAAGCATGTTTTCATTGAAAAACCAATTACCAACACGGTTGCAGAAGCTGAGGAATTGATTAAGTTGGTAAAAAAGCACAAAGTAAAAGGGCAAGTTGGACATGTAGAACGTTTCAATCCGGCATTCAAGGCAGTAAAAGACCAAATTATTTCGCCAATGTTTATTGAAACACATCGTTTGGCAGAATTTAATCCGCGCGGAACTGATGTTCCTGTAGTATTAGATTTAATGATTCATGATATTGACGCAATTTTAAGTGTTGTAAAATCTAAAGTGGTCAAAATTAACGCAAGTGGAGTTTCTGTCATTAGTAACTCGCCAGACATTGCCAATGCACGTTTGGAGTTTGAAAATGGTTGCGTTGCCAATCTGACGTCAAGTCGTATTTCCATGAAAAACATGCGTAAAAGTCGTTTCTTTCAGCGTGATGCATACATTGCTGTAGATTTTTTGGAAAAGAAAGTGGAAGTCGTAAAGATGAAAGATGCACCAAAAAAAGTAGATGAATTTGCATTAATTCTTCAAAATGCAGAAGGCGTAAAAAAGCAAATCTATTTTGAAAATCCTGAGATTGACGAAAACAACGCTATTTTGGAAGAATTGGAAACATTTGCAGACGCTATCAATAATGATACAACGCCAATTGTTTCGTTAGCACAAGGAACGGAAGCGTTACGCATTGCAATCAAAATTATTGAAAAATTTAAAAAATAAAGACATTATGTTAAAAATCAAACAAGTGCTTTTAGTGCTATTTGTATTCACGATAACCTTTTCGTTTGCACAAGAAGATAAAATTGTACCTGCAAAAAAGGTAGATATTGCTGATATGGTGAAAGATGTACAGATTATTCGAAAGAATGAAGACAACTTCAAAATGGTTTGGTGGATTCCTCTTGAATATTGGGAAGTATCAATTGGTGATAGTAACTTGGGACAATCTGGTGTTTTGGAACAAATTACACGTATTTTTGAAGGATACACATTAGTATGCACTATAAATACTGATATTTCTCCTTTTGGCGGTTTAATAAAGAAATCTTCAAAGATTCAATTAAAAGATACGAAAGGCAATATATATGACGAAATCAAGGACGAAGAAATTCCTGATGAATATGAAAGTATGCTTACCTCAATGAAACCCGCAATGGCACAAATGTTAGGGCAATTTGGAAAACAAATGGAATTTCATGTGTTTCCAGAGAAAGCAAAAGATGGAACTTTAATGGCAGCACCATTGAGCAAAGGCGAATTTACTGTACTTTTTAACGAGACTGAAGAATTCAAATTTAAACTTCCGTTAAGTTCATTGGTAGAAAAGAAAGAATGTCCAAAAGATGGCGAATTGCTCAATGGGAATTGGGAATTCTGTCCGTGGCACGGAAAAAAATTAAAATTACAGACTAAATAAACTCCATTTTATGAAAAATATAGCTGTTATCGGAGCAGGAACAATGGGCAACGGAATTGCACATACGTTTGCTCAATTTGGCTTTAAAGTTCAATTAATAGATATTTCTCAAGCTTCTTTAGACAAAGGAATTGCAACCATTACGAAAAACTTAGATCGTATGGTGACAAAAGAAAGGATCTCGGAAGAAGATAAACAACAAACATTAAATAATATTACAACATTTACGTCTACAAAAGAAGGTGTCGCAACTGCTGGTTTGGTAGTAGAAGCTGCGACAGAAAATGTAGATTTAAAATTAAAAATATTTAGAGATTTAGACGCGTTATGTCCAAAAAATACCATTTTGGCGACGAATACATCTTCCATCTCAATTACGCAAATTGCAGCTGTGACTTCGCGTCCTGAAATGGTAATCGGAATGCACTTTATGAATCCTGTACCAATTATGAAATTGGTCGAAATCATTCGTGGTTATAACACTTCTGACGAAGTTACCAACACGATTATGGAGCTTTCTAAGCAATTAGACAAAGTTCCAACGGAAGTAAATGATTATCCAGGATTTGTAGCAAACAGAATCTTAATGCCAATGATTAACGAATCTATTGAAACGTTGTATAATGGTGTTGCTGGCGTTTCCGAAATTGATACCGTTATGAAATTAGGAATGGCGCATCCAATGGGACCATTACAATTAGCCGATTTTATTGGTTTAGACGTTTGTTTATCTATCTTGAATGTAATGTATGAAGGATTCAAAAATCCAAAATACGCGCCATGTCCACTATTAGTAAACATGGTAAATGCTGGGAAATTGGGTGTAAAATCGGGCGAAGGATTTTATGACTATTCGGAAAGTAGAAAAGCAGAAAACGTAGCTAAAATGTTTCGTTAATGATTGAAACAAAAGCGTATCAACTTACACAAGATACATTTACTAAAATTGTAATGCAGCGACTTTTTATAAAAAAATGGTGGATTTTCGCATTGTTTCTTTTAGCAATATGTTATTATTTATTCGCCGATAATCAATCTGTAGCAGATTCTTTCTTGACATTTTTGATATTTGGTTATCCGCTATTTTACATTGGATATACTTTTTATTGGAGTCGATCAAAAAATCATAAAGGCCTTTTAGCCGAAACCAATTTAGAATTTGATGACGCAACCATGCTATTCAAAAAGAATGATAACGAAATTAAAATTCCATACAAAAATATTATTCGCTTAGAAGATTATGAGAAGTATTGGTTGTTATATATTTCTAAAACAAATTTTATATATGTACCAAAAAATATATTTCATACAGAAGACGATTTTATCATGTTTCTAACCTATATAAACGATTGAAACAATTCGTATTCATACTATGCTTGTGTTTATTTAGTTGTACGGAAACGACTAAAAGTAGCGCAAGTATAGCTGAAAACACAATACAAAAGACGAACGAACCTCAAAATCCGCTCGTCTTTTTTGATTCTATATTTAAACAAAAACCAAGTTATAAAGCTTCTGATTTTGACTTTCCTGTCGGGAAACCAAACGCAAACGGTTATTACAACGCACAAAAATTTACGGTAAACAATCACTTAGGTGACGATTGGAACGGAAAAAATGGCGGAAACACCGATTTAGGCGATCCAATTTATGCGATTGGAAATGGATATGTCAATTTTTCAGAAAACATTGGTGGCGGTTGGGGAAATGTAATTCGCATTATTCATCAGTATAAAAACAACTATTACGAATCGTTGTACGCACATTGTGACAAAATCTCTGTAAAAAAAGGTAGCTTTGTAACCAAAGGAACGCAAATAGGAACTATTGGAAACGCAAATGGCGCATATTTTGCACATTTGCATCTGGAAATTCGCGACAGTATTCTCATGGATATTGGTGGCGGATATAGTGAAAATACCACAGGATATTTGAATCCGACAACATTTATTAAATCTAACAGAAAGTAACGTGGCTAAAATAAAACCTTTCAAAGCAGTGCGTCCAACACGCGACAAAGTAAGCTTAGTTGCTGCACGATCTTATCAAAGTTATACACAAGACGAACGTGAAGCGCGCTTGGACCACAATCCGTTTTCGTTTTTGCATATTATAAATCCTGGCTATAAATATCACAAAGAAATTTCTGGAAAAGAACGCTATGGTTTGGTTCGAAATCGCTATTTGGAATTTAAAGAAGATGATATTTTTGTGCAAGACGAGAAACCTTGTTTTTACATTTACAGAGTTGTGAATCGTGAACAGAAAGTTTTTACTGGAATTGTTGCCGCTGCGAGTACAGAAGATTACAAAAACAACGTCATCAAACGTCATGAAGATACCATTGAATATAGAGAGCAAATATTTAAAGAATACCTAAAAACGGTTGGTTTCAACGCGGAACCAGTATTGCTTACGTATCCTGATTCTTCTGTGATAAAACGTGTTTTGAAATCATACACAGAAACGCGTGCCGAATTTGAATTTACCACAACCTACAGAGACACACATTATTTATGGTTGGTTGAAAATACAGAAGACATCAAAATGATTCAAGATGAATTTTCAAAGATGGACGCTATTTACATTGCCGACGGACATCATCGTTCGGCATCTTCATTTTTATTAGGCGAAGATTTAAAAAATTCCAATCCAAATCATACTGGAAATGAAGCATATAATGCATTCATGAGTTATCTGATTCCAGAATCTGAATTGCGTATTTCCGAATTTAATCGTTTGATAAAAGACTTAAACGGATTGTCTAAAGAGCAATTTTTATTAAAATTAGATGAATCTTTCCGAATAGAAAACAGAGTTCACGAGTTGTACAAACCGTCTAGAAAACATCACTTTAGCATGTATTTAGATGGCGAATTTTACTCATTGCACTTGCGTAAAACGAGTTATGAATTTACCGATTCGTTAAGCGAATTGGACACGCATATTTTATATGTAACGATTTTAAAGCCGATTTTAAACATTATAGATTTACGAAATGATAATCGAATTGATTACGGATCTGACAAACATAATGTCATTGAAATGAAAAACCGAATTGATTCAGGTGAATTTGCCGTTGGTTTTGGACTAGTTCCTGTCAATGTAGAAGAAATGAAACGGATTGCAGACGAAGGTTTAACAATGCCGCCAAAAAGTACTTTTATAGAACCGAAATTGCGTAGTGGTGTTACTATTTATGAATTTTAGTGTTTGGGATTAGGGATTAGGGATTAGGGATTAGGGATTAGGGAAAATACTTTTTTATTTTACATTTTGAGTTTTACATTTTAAATTTCGATATTCGATATTCGATATTCGATATTTGTTGTTCGTTGTTTGTTGTTCGTTGTTTGTTGTTCGTCGCTTGTTTGAAATGCATACATTTAAAATTTAGCATTTGGCATTTAGCATTTAGCATTTAAAATTTAAAATTTACATATATACACATGTCTATTACAGAAAAAATTAAAGAATTACACGATACTTTACCCGAAGATGTTACGCTTGTAGCAGTTTCTAAAACGAAGCCAATTGCAGATTTACAAGAAGCGTATGATGCTGGACAACGCGTATTTGGCGAAAATAAAATTCAAGAAATGACGGAGAAATGGGAAGTTTTACCCAAAGATATTTCTTGGCATATGATTGGACATGTGCAACGAAATAAAGTAAAATACATGGCAGAATTTGTAGATTTGATTCATGGAGTTGACAATTTTAAATTATTGAAAGAGATTAACAAGCAAGCGAAAAAATACGATAGAACGATTAAATGTTTACTTCAGATAAAAATTGCTGAAGAAGATTCTAAATTTGGAATGTCTGCCGAAGATGCTACTACTTTGCTCGCTTCCGCAGAATTTACACAGCTAGAAAACATTTCCATTGTTGGGCTCATGGGAATGGCAACATTTACAGATGATGCTATGCAAGTTCAAAAAGAATTTAAACACTTAAAAACTACTTTTAACAATTTACAACCAACACATACATCTTTAGAAATCATTTCTATGGGAATGAGTGGCGATTACGAATTGGCAATTGCCGAAGGAAGTACGATGGTAAGAATTGGAAGTAGTATTTTTGGTGCGCGAAACTATACCAACTAAATTTTATAGCAATCATTTTAAAATTTAGTTCGTATTATACGTCACCAACCTAAATTAATCCTTAAGATATTTTTATATTTATACCCTAATCCAAAAACAACGCATATAGATTGTACGCAATAGTAGACATAGAAACCACAGGTGGAAAATACAATGAAGAAGGAGTTACGGAAATTGCAATCTATAAATTTGATGGTCATGAAGTTGTAGATCAATTTATTAGCTTGGTAAATCCTGAAAAGGCAATTCAACCTTTTGTGGTAAATTTGACAGGAATTAACAACAAAATGCTTCGCGATGCGCCAAAATTCTACGAAGTAGCCAAACGCATTGTCGAAATTACTCAAGATTGTATCTTAGTTGCACATAATGCCGTTTTTGATTACCGCATTCTTCAAATGGAATACAAACGTTTAGGGTTCGATTACAAACGTAAATCCTTGTGTACGGTTGAATTATCCAAAAAATTAATCCCAGAAATGGAATCCTATAAACTAGGAAAACTCGTGCGCGCTCTCGGAATTCCAATGAGTGACAGACATAGAGCTTCTGGCGATGCATTAGCGACTGTAAAACTTTTTCAGCTATTGCTCGATAAAGATTCTGAAAAAGACATCATTCAACAAGCTGTAAAATCAGAAATCAAGAAAAAAGTGGCTCCACGCCTACTCGATATTATTGAAAGTTTACCTTCTGTAACTGGCGTATATTATATGCACAATGCAAAAGGCGATATTATTTATATTGGGAAAAGTAAAAATATCAAAAAACGTGTCAATCAACATTTTACTGGTACTAATACTAAAGGTAGAAAAATTCAGAAACAAGTCGCAGCCGTTACATTTGAACGTACAGGAAGTGAATTGGTGGCGCTTTTAAAAGAAAGTGAAGAAATCAAACTTAAAAAACCAATCTACAATCGTGCGCAACGAAAAACGGTTTTTCAGTTTGCAATGGCTTCCTATAAAAATGAAGATGGTTATATTGGTTTACGCATTGAAAAAGCTGACGGACGCAAAAAAAGCATCACGACATTTACAAATATGTCACAGGCAAAACATATCATGTTTAAGCTTACCGAAGATTTTAAATTGTGTCAAAAAATAAATGAATTATACACTACAAAATCGCATTGCTTTCAATATACAATTAAGGATTGCGATGGCGCATGTATTAAGGAAGAAGACGTTGATTCTTATAACAAACGCGCACTAGAAGCCATTGAAAAATATAGTTACGCCACTAAAAACATGTTGATCATTGATAAAGGTCGCCATCATGACGAACGCAGCGTAATTTTGATTGAAGACGGACAATATAAAGGCTTTGGTTTTTATAGTTTGAATTACCAAATAACAAATGCTGACGTACTGAAATCTATCATTACGCCAATGCAAAACAACCGAGATGTCCAACACATAATTCAAAGTCAACTTCGCCGAAAAAATAGATTTAAAATCATATCGTTAGATTAAATTTTTTGATGAAAAACAACTCGAATTGACGTTTTTTGAATCCAAATGACGTCCGATTGAGTGAAATTCTGGAAGAATTTTGTATCGAAATCAACTAATTTGATACTAGTATGGTATAATTAGTACTGAATTTAATCTTACCAAATTAAAAATAAACAGATGAAACCGATTTACCTATTCTTTACCTTTCTATGCACTGCAATGTGTTATGGACAAAATTCTATGAATGAAAAGTTTAATAAAATTTCTCCAGATGAATTAAACATGACTGTTTACGATAAAGATACGACAGCGCATGCCGTTGTTTTAGAAGAATATGGAGAAAATTATTTTGATGTAATTAATGATCGGATTCGGTTGATAAAACATTATTATGCCAAAATCAAAATTTTAGACAAACAAGGAATTGAAGAAGCAAATATTGAAATTCCATTCTACAAAGGTAAAAAATCGACTGAATACATTAAAAACATCAAAGCCATTACACATAATGCTGACAAAATAGATCATTTAGCAGAAGATCAAATTTTCTCGGTGGATGTAAATAATTATTATGGCGAAAAACGATTTACGTTTCCCAATGTAAAAGTTGGAAGCGTTATTGAATATCAATATACATTGCAATCGCCTTTTATATACAACTTTGAAGGTTGGGATTTTCAGTCAAATATTCCAAAAATTTATAGTGAATTTAATGCGAAAATCCCAGGTAATTACCGGTATAATAGAACCTTGAAAGGCTTTCAAAAACTAGCGATTAATGAAGCTTCTTTAGAGAAAAAATGTTTCCAAGTTCCAGGTTTTTCTACCAAAGCCGATTGCGAAGTATTAAAATACGTAATGAAAGATATTCCTGCGTTTGTTGAAGAATCGTATATGCTTTCGCGAAATAATTATTTGTCTAAAATTGCTTTTGAATTGTCTGAATTCATTCGATTTGATGGCGGAAAAGATGTCTACACCAAATCATGGAAAGCCGTTGATAAGGAAATGCGAAAAGACAAAGATATTGGCGCGCAAGTCCGAAAAACTAGTTTCTTTAAGAATCATCTTTCTGATGAAATTTTAAAAGAATCATCGGACCTAAAAAAAGCTCAAAAAGTATATGAATTTATTAAAAATCATTATTCATGGAATGGAAAATATGGACTTTTTGGCGATGCAAACGTCCGACAAGCATTTCAAGATAAAGGCGGAAATGTAGCGGAAATAAACTTATCATTAGTTAGTAGTTTGTTAGCGGCTGATATTAAAGCAGAAAGCGTTATGCTAGCCTCACGAGCGAAAGGTTTGCCGACAAAATTACATCCTGTAATGTCCGATTTTAATTATGTAATTGCAAAAGTTACTATTGGCGAAGAAACGTTTTTGTTAGATGCTACCGAGAAATTACTTTCGTTCGGTTTGTTGCCAATTAGAGCGCTTAATTACAACGGACGCGCAATGGATTTTAAAAAACCTAGTTATTGGCTCACAATTGCTCCGTATGCAGAAAATCGTCAGAATACGATTATAAGCCTTTCTGTGAATGATGATGGAATCGCGCAAGGAAAAATTGCACAGATTAGTACAGGTTATTTAGCCTATGAAAAACGAGAAGAACTTGATGAGCAAAGTACCGAAAGTTATTTGGACGACTTCGAAAAGAGCTTACCATTTTTAGAAGTAGAAGAATATACTGTGGAAGAACGCACAAATGTTCAAAAGCCAATAAAAGAGTTATTTACATTGGCGTTTGACGAAGATGGATTTTCGAGTTCGGATACATTTTTAGATCCGTTTTTCATGAAAATATTCTCAACAAATCCTTTTAAATTAGAAGAACGACAGTATCCTGTGGATTTTGCATATTCACGAATTTATACAACACGTTTTTTAATGTCGCTTCCTGATACTTATGAATTTACAAACATTCCAGAAGATCAAACATTTTCAATTGCTGACGGAAAAGCTATTTGTGGAATGAAAATAGTGCAACAAAACGGACAGCTAAATATGTCGTTTAAGTTAGTACTAAACAGTTTCTATTTTGACGCAGATGAATATCAAGAATTAAAAGAGTTTTTTAAAAAATTAGCGGTTTTACAAAAAAACACACGACTTACTATTAAGAAGAAATAAATATAATTTGGAAGTTTAGTCTTATGTAAATATTAATCTATTTATTTTCTGTATGTTCTTTCCAGCAAATGGTACTTCCTTTTAAATCAATGAATTTCACTACATAACTGACGAATATGAAACCTTGAAATTGTTCTTTAATGACTTGGTGAAAATTCAAAAAAATACACTCTTGACTATTAAAAAGAAAAATTCCTAAATTAATAGTAAATTAGCAGCATGAAGAAAGATTGGAAAGCCAAACTTCACGAAGTTATTTATGAAGCAGATACTCCTGCTGGAAAACTATTTGATATCGTTTTGATGATATTGATTTTTGCGAGTATTCTCTTGGTAATGCTGGAAAGCGTCAATGAATTTGCAGAATCACATGGGAAACTTCTAAATATTGCAGAATGGATAATTACTGTTTTATTCACGCTTGAATATTTTGCCAGAATCATTTCTATTCGAAAACCAAAAGAATATATTTTTAGCTTCTACGGAATTATAGATTTTCTCTCTACAATTCCAAAATATCTATCTGTTTTTATTGTCGGTTCACAATCCTTGGTTGCCTTGCGTGCTTTACGTTTGCTACGTGTTTTTAGAGTGCTAAAACTTGCGCGTTACATTGGAGCATCCAACAATTTGATGAAAGCATTAAAAGCCAGTAAAACTAAAATAGGCGTATTTATTATGTTTATTTTAATTTTATGTACCATTTTAGGTTCCGTGATGTATTTAGTGGAAAGTGGTGAAGAAAGTGGTTTTACTAGTATTCCACGAAGCATTTATTGGGCAATTGTAACGCTGACAACTGTTGGTTACGGAGACATTGCGCCACACACGGCTTTAGGTCAACTTATAGCTTCAATTGTTATGATTTTAGGATATGGAATTATTGCTGTTCCTACGGGAATTGTTACGGCAGAATTCGCCACTATGGACAAGACTAAAATTGATTTGAATACGCAATCGTGTCAGCATTGTGCCGCGGAAGGTCATAAAGCAAATGCTGATTATTGTTTTCATTGTGGCGAAAGTTTACATCCAGAAGAAACCGATTAATAAACTATTTCATGTCTAAATACCTTATTTCTATTGTTGGCGCAACGGCTATCGGTAAAACGGCTTTGAGCATACAACTTGCAAATCATTTCCATACAGAAATTATTTCGTGCGATTCACGACAGTTTTTTAAAGAAATGACAATTGGCACTGCGGTTCCTTCGAAAGAAGAACTAAATGCAGCTACACATCATTTTGTACAACATATTAGCATTTTTGACACATATAATGTTGGTCAGTTTGAAAAAGACGCCATTGCAAAACTAGACGAATTGTTTCAACAGCATGATATTGTTATTATGGTTGGCGGAAGCGGTTTGTATGTTGATGCTGTTTTGAAAGGTTTGGATGAGTTTCCAAAAGTAGATCCACAAATTCGAGAAAATTTAAACAAACAACTAGAATTAAACGGAATCGATTCACTTCAAAATCAATTACTTGAGCTTGATCCTGAATATTATAAACGAGTTGCACTTGGAAATCCGCATCGTCTAATTCGTGCTTTGGAAATATGTGTTGGAAGCGGAAAACCGTATTCTAGTTTTTTGAAAGATAAAGCTTCCGCTAGAAATTTTACAGCGATAAAAATTGGTTTAACGGCAAGTCGTCCAGTTATTTACGATCGCATCAATCAGCGCGTAGCTATTATGTTGAAAGAAGGTTTACTGGAAGAAGCAAAAGCGTTGTATCCGCATAAATCATTGAATGCTTTGAAAACCGTTGGTTATCGTGAGCTTTTTGAGTATTTTGATGGAAATTGGACTTTAGATTTCGCTATCAGCGAAATTAAGAAAAATACACGACGTTTTGCCAAACGACAAGGAACTTGGTTTCGAAAAGATGAAACAACACGTTGGTTTGAATATCAAGATCGTATTGAAACGATTGTGAAAGAAATTGAAAATAGACTTGCTTAGATTTGTTAGATTTTTGGACTTCTTAGATTGTTGGACTGACTTGGATTGTTGGATTTGTTGGATTACGTTAGTACGAACGGTAGTGAAGTAATCTGTTTATTTGGATCAAAAAAATCTTATATATGGTGATCTATTAATTTAATAATTATTTAATTTGAAAATGAGTTGGATTATCGCAAACGTCACTTCGAGTGATTTTCGTGAGAAAATTGTATCGAGAAATGTTTTTTGATATGAGAAGTCAATGAAACATACTATTTCAAAGCTGTTCTCGATACTTCGTATTCGACTCAACTCGAACTGACGATTGTAATAATAACAAGAAAAATCTAGCGTAAGCGAAAAAAATAAAAACATCAAAGCTATTTTTCTGATTGTATTGAAATACAAAAAATCGTAAATTTGTCACTTGAATTAACAATAGGTAAAGAAGAATTAACAAATAAATAAGATAACCGACAACTCACAACACAAAACCCACAACTGATAAACTAAAAAAATGACCCAAGAAATAAACAGATTAGTAGAAAATTTACAATTGTTCCCGCATCCTGAAGGCGGATTTTACAAAGAAGTGTATAGAAGCGAAAAGGTAATTTCGAAAGAAGCTTTGCCCGACAATTTTTCAGGCGATCGTAGTTATTGTACGAGTATTTATTTTTTGTTGACTTCTGGTAATTTTTCTGCTTTTCATAGAATTAAGCAAGATGAAATTTGGCATTTTTACAGTGGAACTTCACTGAGCGTGCATGTTATTGACAAAAAAGGAAATTACACAGAATATAAAGTCGGAATGGATTTTAGAAATGGCGAAGAGCCACAATTAGTTGTTCCTGCAGGTTGTTGGTTCGCGTCAAGCGTGACAAAAAAAGATTCGTATGCGTTTGTAGGTTGTACCGTTGCACCAGGATTTGACTTTGATGATTTTGAATTGGCTACACGTTCGGCACTTACAGATAGCTACCCAAAACACAAGGATATTATCCATAGACTAACTAGAGAATAAATGAAAAAGTCGACAGTTTATTGTCGACTATTTTTTCAATTATTCTGAGGAAACACAAGTAGTTTTGTACTACTCTGCTTTGTTTTTAACTACCAATCTAAATCCTTCACCATGAATGTTTAAGATTTCAGCGTCTTCATCTCTTTTGAGATATTTACGCAATTTGGCAATATATACATCCATTGATCTTGAGGTGAAATAATTATCATCTCTCCAAATTTTTGTTAATGCTAATTCTCTTGGCATTAAATCATTTTCGTGCAATGCTAATAAGCGTAGCAATTCGTTTTCCTTTGGCGAAAGTTTAATTGGTTCTTCCTTGTCAAATGTTAAGAAACGAAGTTTAGAATTTAGATTAAATCTTCCAATGACAAACTCAAATTGTTTGCTGTCCGCTACGGAATCAGATGTTTTGCGTTGCATCATTGCTTTGATTTTCATCAATAATACTTCCGAATCGAAAGGTTTGTTTAAGTAGTCGTCTGCGCCTACTTTGTAGCCTTTCATTACATCTTCTTTTAATGCTTTCGCGGTTAAGAAAATGATTGGAACTTCTGCATTTTTTTCACGAATTTCTTTCGCTAATGTAAAACCATCCTTGTACGGCATCATAACGTCAAGTATGCAAAGGTCGTAATTGTCTTTTTTGAATTTTTCAAATCCTTCCATTCCGTTCTTTGCATGAACAACGTCATAATCGTTCATTGATAGATAGTCTTTCAATACAGTTCCAAAATTCGGATCATCTTCTACTAGTAAAATTTTTTTGTTTTGAATCTCCATATTTAGTTACGATATTAAAGGTAATTTGATAATGAATGTACTTCCTTTGCCTTTTTCACTTTCAACAGATATTTGACCTTCGTGGTCGTCTACAATCCGTTTTACGTAAGCCAAGCCTAGTCCGTGCCCTTTTACATTATGTATGTCACCTGTATGTTCTCTATAAAATTTTTCAAATATTCTCTTTTGTACAGATTTAGACATTCCTTGTCCGTGATCTTTCACTTTAATCTGTATATTATTTTTCACTGTTTCAGTGTATATGTCAATTTTTGGTTCACCTTCTGTGTACTTTACGGCATTGTCCAAAATGTTTACCAATACGTTGGTAAAATGCGTATCATTTGCCATAATCATAGAATCAGTAGCAGTTAGGTGTGTTTTTATGTATCCTTTTTTGTCTTCTACTATTAACTCTATATGCGACATTGCATCTTGGATTAAGTCGTGAACGTCTATTTCTTCCTTACTAATTTCTAACTGATTTTTTTCCAGTTTCGAAATTTGCAATACATTTTCTACTTGTGCGTGCATTCGCTTATTTTCTTCACGAATCATTCTCAAATATCGTTTTACCTTTTCTTTGTCATCTATGATTTTCGGATTCTTTATGGCATCTAACGCTAAGTTTATCGTAGCAATTGGTGTTTTGAATTCGTGTGTCATATTGTTAATGAAATCTGTTTTGATTTCAGAAATTTGCTTTTGCTTTATTAATTGATACAACGCACTTGAATATGCTATGATTATAATTAACGTAAAAACGATAGACAAAATTGCCATTCCCATGATGGACGATAATACATATTTGTTTCTTTTTGGGAAACTTACAAATAGTGTATAGCCACTTTGATGATCTTCTTCTTCAAAAAGTGGAACATTATACATTCCTTCATTTGTAATTTTAAAGTTATCCGACTTTACTATTGTTGCCAATCCGTCATCATAGACACCAAATTCAAAGTCTAACTCCAAATCTTTCTCAACTAAATACGCTTTTACTAAAAAGTCAAGTGTTCCAGGTGTTATACGTTCATGAATTGGAATTTGTCGTGTTAATTTATTAATAATATCCTTGTACTCTACCATTACTCTAGAGACGTTGCTGATCTTTTTAAATTTTTGCACAGGTGAGAGTTCCACATTTGCATTATCTAATAGATCTTCACTATAAATGGTTTGCGTTTCATAACGTTTAAAACTTTTTATAGAGGTACTGTCGTCTTCTGTAGCACTGTCAATGAACGTGGGAAAAATATTGTAATTTTCTTCTAATATTCCTCTAGTGTAAATACTTGTTTCATTCTTTTTCTCGTCTCTACTTTGAATTAGAAAAACATTGGTAAGTTGAACATCTTTAGGTTCACCTACACTATCAATTAGTTTCTGAAACTTCAAATAAAATCTTCGATCTTCAGAATCTGCAACTCTATCGGCAACCTTCGCTAAGATTTGTTTAGCATTAAGGGAAAAAGATTCTTGTTTTTCTTTTACACCAGAAGCGATCCAATATCCTTGAACAAATATAATTCCGATGAGCGATAAACTCATCAAAATGACTAGAACAACAAATAATCGTTTACTCATTTGATCAAAATTAAGGTATAATCTCGGTTATAATAACTTTTTAACCAAACCTTAACAAATATGTTAATTTCATCAGATTTTCGAGCATAACAGCGAGATTTCTTGGTGTATTTTTAAAACTTCAGCTTTTGCTTTCGCTAAGTCTTCATTGTGGATAACATAATCAGAGCGTACAATTTTTTTTTCGTCGCTCCATTGATTATTCATTCTGTTTTGAATAGCTTCTCTCGTTGTTTCATCTCTTACTAAGATACGACGAAAACGTTCTTCTATTGGTGCAACAACCGTAATAATTTTATCACAGTGCTTATAAGAGTCATTTTCAAAAAGTATAGCTACTTCTTTTATGACATATTTTTCAGTAATTCGTGCTTTATACCAATCTTTGAAATGCTGTCCAACACGCGGATGTACAATGGAATTTATTTTTTGTAATTCTTCTGGCTGATTGAAAACAATGTTAGACAAGTAACTTCTGTTAAGCTCACCATTTATATAGGTTTCCTCTCCAAAAGCTGCAATTAAATCGTGTTGGATTTCTTTTGAAGTATGCATCAATTTTTTAGCTTCTATATCAGCTATATAGATAGAAACGCCTAATTCTTGAAACATATTGGCAATAGTTGTTTTTCCGCTACCAATTCCGCCTGTAAGTCCTACAATCATTTTTTGATTAAAAAGTTAATTTTTTTGTTTTCGATGCGATGTGTTTTTACCGTTTTTGGAAATTTAGCCAATTTTGGAATAAAAAAGGAGGTTTCTTCATTTTCAATGTCTTTGTAATCACAATAGATTGAAAAGTCATTTTCTGTAATTTTATTAAAATCGGATACATTCGCCGTATACGTAATCGTTACTTCTTTTGGAAATAATTTGATAGAATATCCTTGCGGAAGATTTTGAACACGCAATGGAATTTTCAGTTTTCCTTCTGTAAATTTATCCACTTTTGCAATTGCTTTTACAGTTGGTTGTGAATATTTTAGACGTTTTAAGGTATCATTTTTTAAAATTTGAAGCGCTATATTCACATCTTTATTGATATCTTCTAGTTGTTTAATTTCCGTGTACACCACTTTTAATTTGTCTACCACATCTTCAGGTCCAGAAATTTCAATGGTTTTGGGTTGTACTTGTAATGAATCGTATAAGTTATATCCATTTTCAAATACTAATTCCAGTTGATGAATTACAGGAACTTGTTTTGTTTTATTTTTTCCTAATTTTAAAAATAAGGTATCGGGCGAAACTTTTAGTATTTCAATGTGTTGATAAATGTGTTTGTTGATAGCATCATCTGAAAGTACATAATGTGTTTCGTCAGCTTTCATTTTGTTAACCTTTTTGAGATCGACTTCTATTACTGATGCAAATAATTTTTGACGCAACATGCGAAAACCTGTTGTTTTTACGCGTACTTCAATGCTGTTTTCTTGACTTCCTAATAGAATTTTATCGTCAGAGAGATTTGTATATTGAACGGTCATTTTTATAGTATCCGTATATACATTAGATAGTTTCACCAAAGTCCATACAATAAATGAAACCACAAAGAAGATAAAAAATACATTGATCTTTTTTCCTTTGAACGTTGCTGATAGTAGACTTCTAATTCCTTTTGGCATTGTTATTTTTTAAAGAATAGTTTTGGAAATTTTTCTTGTGGTTTGTGTTTGAAAATTTTCAATGCAATTGTTGATTTTAAAAACCCAACTCCATATCCGTAAAACTGAATACAAACGGCAACTATTGTCAATAAAGCAATTTTTATACTTTTGGTTGTTCGAAATGCATCTAACAATATGGTTACAAAATATACGCCATATGCAATTAAAAACCAATGAAATCCTAAAAATATACTTAGCACTGTAGAAACCACAAATCCTAAACAGAATAGTGTCGGAAACCAATACGTAAGTTTTGCTGTTTCTGGATGCCAAAGATTTAAGATTGGACGTACCATTCCGAATTTATTGACTTGCGTATGAAATTTTTTCCAAGAAATTCTTCGTTTGTGATATACAAATGCTTCTGGTATTAGTATGGTTTCGTAGCCTTCATTCCAGATGCGAATGGTTAAATCTGGATCTTCTCCTGGATGAATTTGTCCAAAACCCTTTGTTTTTTCAAAGACTTCTTTTGAGATTCCCATGTTAAAACTTCGCGGTTGAAATTTGTTGACAGCATTTTTGCTTCCTCTGATTCCTCCAGTAGTTAAGAAAGCTGTCATTGCATAACTAATTGCTTTTTGAATGTTTGTAAACGAATGATGTGCAGCATCTGGTCCACCAAAACAATCTACATACTTATTTTGTAAAGCTTTTGATACTTCGCTTAAATACTGTGATGGTAAGATACAATCTGAATCAAATATTAAGTAATAATTTCCTTGTGCGCGTTCCATTCCGTAATTTCGAGAATCGCCTGGGCCTGAATTTTCTTTGAAATAGTAATTAATATTTAGTCTGTCTGTATACTTTTCAATAATTTCTTTTGCAGGAATTGTAGAACCATCTTCAACAATGACCACTTCAAAATCATTTTGAAATGTTTGTTGCGTGATGCTTTCGAGTAATTCTTCTACCTCATCAGGTCTATTGTAGACAGGAACAATTATTGAAAATTTTAGTTGCATATCGCAAATATAGCGAAACAAAAAAAGCTGTTCAATGAAGAACAGCTTTTAATGTTATAAATATGTTTAGAAAATTACTTCACGAATTTCACAACTGAAGTTCTTCCATTTTCTAAAGTTACTTTTGCAAAGTATACTCCATTCTTAGCTGAACCTAAATAGGCAGCTCCTGAAGGATCATTTGGCTTGGCAGTTGTAATTATCTGCCCAATTAAATTGTATACTTCAATTGAAGCAATATTGCTTTGCGCATTTACATTAAAACTATTATCTACAGTATTTACATAGTGTAAGAAACCTCTAGCTTCTGCTGATTCAACAGATAATACACATCCAATATCTGCTTTCCATCCTTCTCTTGTAACTGAACCATCTGATGTAAATACAAATGTTAAACATCCTGAAGCATCCGAAGAAGTAATCATCATTCCTTCTAAATCTCCTGTTCCAACTGCTGGTGTATCATCTTCATCCCAACACCAAATTGTTCCACCTCCTACAGGATCAATAGTTGTTGCTGTGTTGTCTGCTCCATCATGAATTGTTAATCCATCATAACAAGCAGCAGCTCCGTTATTTTCTGTTGAAAAAGATGTAAAGCTTACAGTTACTACATTACCTGCCACATCAGGGCAAATTGTATATGTAATATTTTCACTGCTTGAGTAATCTCCGCTCTGTCCTCCTGAATCTAGGAATGTATCATTAGTACATGATGGTGGTACTGCTACATAAGGTGTAGCAAATGTAAATGGTCCTGCCCATGCAGAAACTCCATCAACACCACAATCTGCTTGCACATAAAACTGATACGTGTTATCTCCAACTAAACCAGTTTGGTTGTATGGGTTTGTAACTCCTGATGCCGTTGCAGTCATTGTTTGGGTTCCACCTGCAGTAACATCTACTAATTCAATGTTCCATGAAGTCGATGTTCCATTTTCTGCCCAACCTAAGTCAGCACTAGTTTCCATAACACTTGTTGCTGATAATCCTGATGGTGCAGGACAAGTTTCTAGTGTCGTGAAATTAAATGGTCCAACCCAAGAAGAAAGTCCTCCTGGTCCACAATCAGATTGTACATAGAACGCATAGTTATTGTTTTGTGCTAATCCTGTTGCTGCGTATGGATTTGTAACTCCAGAAGCTGTTGGCGTACCTGTTGGCGTTCCACTAGCAGTTACGTCTACTAATTCTATATTCCATAAAGTAGCTGTTCCGTTTTCTGTCCAACCCAAATCAGCAGCAGCATTTGTAATACTTGTAGCTGTTAACGTTGATGGATCTACACATGTAGGCAATTCATCCAAAGTTACATCATCAATAGCGATGTCATCATAGAAGCTTGTTGAATCTGCAATTGAGAATCTTACTTGTGCAGGTCCTGTGAATGTTAATCCACTTAGGTCAATTACTTTTTGTTCCCATCCAGTTGTATTTGTATTATACGTTCCAACTACATTCCATGCAGCTCCATCCCAAACACTAACTGTTAACGTTGCATTTGGTTGTCCTTCATTATTACTTAGTTCATAGAAAGATAATGCAGGTACTGTCAATCCTGATACATCTACAAATGGTGAGTCCATCTGTGCATTAGCAGCATCTGGTGTAGAATCATCTACCCAAGCAAAGTATCCACCTGAGGTACTGGATCCTGTTATGGTTCCATTGTTTCCAATATGATTTCCTGCGCCTGTGTTTGCAAACAACCAGTTTTCATCTCCACCTAATGTCCAACATGCTGGCACTGCGCCTCCGTTTTCAAAAGTTTCTGTATATGGTGCCGTGAAAGTTGTACATGCCGTTGTAAAGGCAAATGGTCCTGCCCATGCAGATATTCCATTAGCAGCACAATCTGCTCTTACATAAAATTCATAATTATTTGAATCAGTTAAGCCAGTAGCCATATATGGGTTTGCAACTCCAGTAGCAGTTGGTGTTCCCGTTGCCGTTCCAGCAGCAGTAATATCTACGATTTCAACATCCCAAAGTGTTTCTGATGCTCCTGCCGTCCAACCTAAGTCAGCTGTAGTAGTCATAATATTTGTTGCTGTTAGTGCAGAAGGTGCTGGACACGCAACTGTTGTTGAGAATGCAAATGGTCCAGCCCAAGCTGAAGTTCCATTTACTCCACAATCTGCTTGTACATAAAATTCGTAATTAGTTGAAGGGTCTAATCCTGATTGATTGTATGGATTTGTAACGCCAGAAGCCGTTGGTGTTCCTGTAACAGTTCCACCTCCAGTGATATCTACTAATTCTATATTCCATAGTGTAGCTGTTCCGTTTTCTGTCCAACCTAAATCAGCAGAGAAACCATCTATATTTGTAGCTGTTAATGCAGAAGGATCTAAACATGATGGTAATTCGTCAAAAGAAACATCATCTATAGCAATATCATCATAGAATGATCCTGAATCAGTAATAGCGAATCTTGCTTGTGCTGGTCCTGTGAATGTTAATCCACTAAGATCAATTACTTTTTGCTCCCATCCTGGAGTGTTTGTGTTATAAGTTCCTACTACATTCCATGCAGCTCCATCCCAAACACTAACTGTTAACGTTGCACTTGGTTGCCCTTCATTATTACTAAGTTCATAGAAAGATAATGCAGGTGTTGTTAATCCTGATAGATCTACAAACGGTGAATCTAATTGTGCATTGGCTGCATCTGGTGTTGAATCATCAACCCAAGCAAAGTAACCTCCTGAATCAGAAGTTCCTGTTATTGTTCCGTTGTTTCCAATATGATTTCCTGCTCCTGTGTTTGAAAATCTCCAATCTTCATCTCCACCTAATGCCCAACAATTTGGCAATGCTCCTGCGTTTTCAAAAGCTTCTGTATATGGTGCTGTAAAAGTGTTACATGCAGTTGTAAATGCGAATGGTCCAACCCATGCAGATGTTCCATTTGCAGCACAATCTGCTCTTACATAAAATTCATAACTATTTGCATCACTTAAGCCAGTAGCCATATATGGGTTTGCAACTCCAGAAGCAGTTGGTGTTCCCGTTGCTGTTCCAGCAGCAGTAATATCAACGATTTCAACATCCCAAAGTGTTTCTGATCCGCCAGCTGTCCAACCTAAGTCAGCAGTAGTTGTTGTAATATTTATTGCATTTAGTGCAGAAGGATCTGGACATGCAACTGTTGTTGAGAATGCTAAAGGTCCAACCCAAGTAGAAGTTCCATTTACTCCACAATCTGATTGCACATAAAATTCATAATTAGTTGAAGGATCTAGTCCTGATTGATTATATGGATTTGTAACTCCAGAAGCTGTTGCCGTTCCTGTAACAGTTCCGCCTCCAGTAATGTCTACTAATTCTATATTCCATAGTGTAGCACTTCCTGTTTCTGACCATCCTAAATCTGCTGAAAAACCGTCAATGTTTGTTGCGGTTAATGCCACAGGGTCTGGACAGGTTGGCGGTGTTGCAGAGGTAATTGTTGGAGCATCAAAACAAAATCCCCACTCATAACCTGCGCCACCTACTAAATCATCAAAATAGATTCTATATCTGAATCCTGATAATTGTGTAGCTGTAAATCCTGCAATATTAAGGATAGCTGATGTATATGCTTCCGAAGTTCCTGTACAAAAATTATCTGTTGGAGCTCCAGCTGTATCAGCATCAATAGGAACACCAATTATGTTCCATGTAGCTCCATCTGCATCCCAATATTCGAATTGTAAGATATCATCATTATTATAATTGTAAACAAGATTTCCAGAAATTGAAATCCAAGTTTCTCCTGCTCCATGAGCTGCTGTTAAATCTATTACTGGCGATTCC
The DNA here is from genome assembly GCF_009901525.1 of Kordia antarctica. NCBI lineage: Bacteria > Pseudomonadati > Bacteroidota > Flavobacteriia > Flavobacteriales > Flavobacteriaceae > Kordia > Kordia antarctica. Next base: position 144,951 of record NZ_CP019288.1, on the reverse strand, counting down.
GCAGCAATATCATCGTCACTTCCGTTTCCAGCATCGTCATCATCGAATGCAAAATTAGCATCCACCGTAGGGTTTGCCTCAAAAGCTGTTGGGTCTGCGTTGTATGTTCCTGTAACGGACCAAGCCCCGTTAGGCCACGCTGCATTTTGATTTAATGTTTGCGCCATGCCCGTGTAGGCAGTGACAAAAAACATTATAAACAAAATTTTGATTGTAGTTTTTTTCATTTTATATAAAAGTTAGTTAGAATACGATAAATATAAGAAAATAAAATAAAAATAAGCCAACGATTGGTGGCTTTTCTTAATGATCTTTAAAATATTATTTTTTAATAATTTTGATTGTATCCGTAAATCCATCAACAGTTACTTGCACAAAGCACATTATTGTTTGTGATGAAAATGTATCTAATTCATTCGTTAACGCATTAGTAGAAGTTGACATAACTTGTGCTCCTAAAATGTTGTATTGAGGAGCAATTATTGAAAACCTTATGTATTTGTTATAAATATAGAAAACAAAAAAAAGCTGTTCAATGAAGAACAGCTTTTAATAAAACATATATTTTTATAGAATTACTTCACGAATTTTACAACTGAAGCGTTTCCATTTTGCAATGTTACTCTTGCAAAGTACACTCCATTCTTAGCTGAACCTAAATAAGCAGCTCCTGAAGGATCATTTGGTTTAGCAGTTGTAATTATCTGCCCAACTAAATTGTATACTTCAATAGATTGGATATTGCTTTGTGCATTAACCACAAAACTGTTGTTTACTGTATCTACATAGTGTAAGAAACCTCTAGCTTCTGCAGATTCAACTGATAATGGTGTACATGTAATATTTGCTTGCCAACCATCTCTTTGAACAGATCCATCAGAAGTAAATACAAATGTTAAACATCCTGAAGCATCCGAAGAGATAATTGTCATCCCCTCTAAATCTCCTGTTCCTTCTGCTGGTGCATCAACTTCATCCCAACACCAAATTGTTCCACCTCCTGGAGGATCAACAGTTGTTGCCAAATTATCTGCACCGTTATGAATTGTTAGTCCATCATAACAAGCAGCAGCTCCGTTGTTTTCTGTTGAAAAGAATGTAAATTCTACATTTACTACATCGCCAGCCATATCTGGACAAATAGTGTATGTAATGTTTTCACTCGCTGAGTATTCTCCAGAAACTCCACCTGAATCTAAGAATGTATCATTCGTACACGTTGGCGGTACCGCTACATACGTTGTTGCAAAACCAAACGGCCCTACCCAAGCAGAAACTCCATCTACTCCACAGTCTGCCTGTACATAGAATTGGTAGCTATTATCTCCTGTTAAACCAGTAGCGGCATAAGGGTTCATAACTCCTGATGCAGTTGCAGTTCCTGTTACAGTTCCTCCAGCTGTTACATCTATTAATTCTATATTCCAAGAAGTAGCAACTCCATTTTCTGTCCAACTGAAATCAGCACTTGTCTCCATAATATTTGTAGCATTTAACGCTGATGGTCTAGGACATGTTTCCATTGTAGTAAATGCGAATGGTCCAACCCAATTTGAAGTTCCACCTACGCCACAATCTGCTTGTACATAAAACGAATAGTTATTGTTCTCTGTTAATCCTGTTACCATGTATGGATTTGCAACGCCTGAAGCAGTTGCTGTTCCTGTTACAGTTCCTCCACCAGTTACATCAATGAATTCTACATTCCATAAGGTAGCAGAACCAGTTTCAGTCCATCCTAAATCAGCACTATCATCTGTTATGTTTGTAGCTGTTAAAGTTGAAGGATCTGGACATGTTGGTAATTCATCTAGAGAAACATCATCAATAGCGATGTCATCATAGAAACTTCCAGAATCTGCAATTGAGAATCGTACTTGTGCTGGTCCAGTAAATGTTAATCCACTTAAATCCAATACTTTTTGTTCCCATCCACCTGCAATAGTGTTTGTATTGTAGGTTCCAACTACATTCCATACAGCTCCATCATACACACTAACTGTTAAGGTAGCATTAGGATTTCCTTCATTATTACTAATTTCATAAAAAGTAAGTGCTGGTGTTGTTAAACCAGAAACATCTACAAATGGAGAAGTCAATTCTGCATTTGCTGCTGTTGGGTCAGAATCATCTACAACTGCATAATAACCTCCGGAAGCCGTACTTCCTGAAAGTGTTCCTCCATTACCAACATGGTTAGGTCCTGCAGTATTGAATACCCAGTCTTCATCTCCACCTAATGTCCAGCAGTCTGGCAATGCGCCTCCGCTTTCAAAATCTTCAGAATATGGTGCTGTAAATGTTGTACATGCAGTTGTAAATGCAAAAGGTCCTGTCCAAGTAGAAGTTCCATTTGCAGCACAATCTGCTCTTACATAAAATTCATAATTATTATTAGCTGTTAATCCTGTTGCCATATATGGATTTGAAACGCCAGTAGCTGTTGGTGTTCCTGTTGCAGCTCCTGCAGCAGTAATGTCTACGATTTCAACATCCCATAATGTTTCTGCGCCTCCAGCAGTCCATCCAAGGTCTACAGTAGTTGTTAGAATGTTAGTCGCTGTTAATGCACTTGGTGCTGGACACGCAACCGTAGTTGCGAATGCAAATGGCCCAACCCATGTAGAAGTACTTCCTCCACAATCAGCTTGTACATAAAACTCATAATTGTTAGAAGGTGTTAATCCTGTAGCCATATATGGATTTGCAACGCCTGTAGCAGTTGGAGTTCCAGTTGGAGTTCCAGCAGCAGTAATGTCTACTAATTCTACATTCCACAAGGTAGCTGTACCGCTTTCTGTCCAACCTAAATCAGCAGAAAAACCATCAATGTTTGTTGCGGTTAATGCCGATGGATCTGGACATGCAGGTGGTACAGCCGACGTAATTGTTGGTGACGTTACACAAAATCCCCATTGCCATCCAGCTTGATCGTTATATGTAATACGATATTGGAAGCCTGACAATTGTGTTGCTGTAAATCCTGAAATATTGAGCACCGGAGTCGTGTATGCTGCAGTACCAGCACATGTTTGATAGTCCGTGTTTGTAGAGTTTCCTGCGAATGTTTCTAATGCTGACCAAGTCATTGCATCAGCATCATACGTTTCAATTGCTAAAACATCTCCTCCAAGTTCTCTGTATACAACGTCACCACTGATGGTAATCCATGTTTCTCCAGCTCCACTAGCCGCAGTTAAGTCAATCACTGGTGAGGTGGCTTGCAAATCATCGGCAGAACCGTTACCAGCACTATCATCGTCGAAACCAAAGGTAGCATCTATTGTTGGGTCACCGAGTAATCCACCAGCGGTGAACGTACCTGATAAAGTCCAACCTGCGTTAGGCCAACTCGCAGCTTGATTTAAGGTTTGAGAGATACCTACATAGGTACCTAATAAACACATAATCATAAAAATTTTAAATGTAATTTTTTTCATAAAAAGTCTGATTTTTCGTTAGTTAGTTGAATATCAATTGAAAGAACCACCTTTTTTTTGAATCAAACACATAAATATCGATAAAGAAACGTTTATTATCGATGAAATACATAAAAAGCGGTGTTTCTTACAGATTATTTTTAGATTACTTTAACATTATTTTTTTAGTAATCACTGTGTTTTTACTAAAAATTTTAAGTAGGTAATAACCAGAAGATAAGTTGGAAAGATTTATAAATTTTTGATTCACAATTTTTCCACTTTTTATATGCATTTCTTTACCATAGATATAGAAGAAACAAAAAAAGCTGTTCAATGAAGAACAGCTTTTAATGATAATTATTTTTTTATAGAATTACTTCACGAATTTTACAACTGAAGCGTTTCCATTTTGCAATGTTACTCTTGCAAAGTACACTCCATTTTTAACTGAACCTAAGTTTGCTTCTCCTGAAGGATCATTTGGTTTAGCAGTTGTAATTATCTGCCCAACTAAATTGTATACTTCAATAGATTGGATATTACTTTGTGCATTTACAACAAAACTATTGTTTACTGTATCTACATAGTGTAAGAAACCTCTAACTTCCGAAGAATCTACAGATAGCGTAGTACAGTTTACGATTGCTTCCCATCCTTCTCTTTGTACAGAACCATCTGATGTAAATACAAATGTTAAACATCCAGAAGCATCTGAAGAAGTGATTGTCATACCTTCTAAATCTCCTGTTCCTTCTGCTGGTACATCAACTTCATCCCAACACCAAACAGCTGCTCCACCTCCTGGAGGATCAATTGTTGTAGCCGTTGCATCTGCACCATTATGTATGGTTAATCCATCATAACAATCTGATCCTGAAATATTTTCTGATGAGAACGCTGTAAATTCAACTTCTACTACATCTCCAGCCATATCTGGACAAATTGTATAGGTAATGTTTGAACTTGCTGAGTAATCTCCTGAAGTTCCACCTGAATCTAAGAATGTTCCGCTTGAACACGTTGGCGGTACCGCAACATACGGTGTTGCAAATGAAAATGGTCCTACCCATGCAGAAGTTCCATCAACACCACAATCTGCCTGTACGTAAAATTGATACGAATTATCTCCTACTAAACCAGTAGCGGCATACGGGTTCATAACGCCAGTTGCAGTTGCAGTCATTGTTTGAGTTCCACCTGCTGTAACATCTATTAATTCGATGTTCCATAACGTAGCTACTCCGTTTTCTGTCCAACCAAGATCAGCACTTGTCTCCATAATGTTTGTAGCAGTTAACACTGATGGTATAGGACATGTTTCCATTGTAGTAAACGCAAACGGTCCAACCCATGCTGAAGTTCCGCCTGGTCCACACTCAGATTGTACATAGAACGAATAGTTATTGTTCTCTGTTAATCCTGTTTGATTGTATGGATTTGCAACGCCAGTAGCAGTGGCAGTCATTGTTTGAGTTCCTCCACCAGTTACATCAATTAATTCAACATTCCATAACGTAGCTGTACCAGTTTCTGTCCATCCTAAATCAGCACTATCATCTGTGATGTTTGTAGCTGTTAATGTTGATGGATCTGGACACGTTGGTAATTCTTCAAGAGAAACATCATCAATAGCGATATCGTCATAGAAACTTCCTGAATCTGCAATAGAGAAACGTACTTGTGCTGGTCCTGTGAAAGTTAATCCACTAAGGTCTACTACTTTTTTTTCCCATCCATTTAAGGCAGTGTTTGTATTGTAGATTCCAACTACATTCCATGCAGCTCCATCATATACACTAACCGTTAACGTTGCGTTAAAGCCTATTTCATTATTACTAATTTCGTAGAAAATAAGTGCTGGTGTTGTTAAACCAGAAACATCTACAAATGGAGAAGTTAATTCTGCATTTGTTGCATTTGGATCAGAATCATCTACATAGGCAAAAAATGCTCCCGAAGCTGAAGTTCCTGTTATGTTTCCATTGTCTCCAATGTGATTTCCTGTTCCAGTATTTGTAAATCTCCAATCTTCATCTCCGCCTAATGTCCAGCAGTCTGGCAATGCGCCTCCACTTTCAAAATCTTCAGAATATGGTGCAGTAAACGTTGTACATTGAGTCGTAAATGCAAATGGTCCAGCCCAAGGAGATGTTCCATTAGCAACACAATCTGCTCTTACATAAAATTCATAATCATTATTAGCTGTTAATCCAGTTTGATTGTATGGGTTTGCAACTCCAGTAGCAGTCGCAGTCATTGTTTGAGTTCCTGCAGCAGTAATATCTACTAATTCAACATCCCAAAGTGTTTGTGCGTTTCCTGCAGTCCATCCAAGGTCGGCAGAAGTAGTCGTAATATTTGTTGCTGTAAGTGCAGAAGGTGCTGGACATGCAACTGTTGTTGTAAATGCAAATGGTCCAACCCATGCAGATGTTCCATCAACACCACAATCTGCTTGTACATAAAATTCGTAGTTATTAGAAGGCGTTAATCCTGTTTGATTGTATGGATTTGCAACGCCAGTAGCTGTTGCAGTCATTGTTTGAGTTCCTGCAGCAGTAATATTTACCAATTCAACATTCCACAACGTAGCTGTACCATTTTCTGTCCATCCTAAATCAGCAGAAAAACCGTCAATGTTAGTTGCAGTTAATGCAGTTGGAGGAGAACATGCAGGTGGTGTTGCCGACGTAATTGTTGGCGAAGTAACACAAAATCCATATTGCCAACCATTATTATCATCATAGATAATACGATATTGAAACCCTGACAATTGCGTTGCAGTAAATCCTGAAATATCTAGCACCGGAGTTGTGTATGCTGCAGTACCTGCACAAGTTTGATAATCCGCATTTGTAGAGTTTCCTGAAAACGTTTGTAACGCAGACCAAGTCATTGCATCAGCATCATACGTTTCAATTGCTAAAACATCGCCACCAAATGCTCTGTATACAAAACTACCGCTAACTGTAATCCACGTTTCTCCTGCTCCACTAGCAGCAGTAAGATCAATTACTGGCGATGTTGCTCGCACATCATCAAAAGAACCGTTACCAGCAGCATCATCGTCAAAGCCAAATGTAGTAGATGCTGCTGGAGTACCAGTTACTCCAGCACCATCAAATGTACCAGATAAAGTCCATCCTGCATTGGGCCAACTTGCAGCCTGATTTAAGGTTTGAGAGATACCTACATAGGTACCTAGTAAACACATAATCATAAAAAATTTAAATGTAATTTTTTTCATAAAAAGTTTGATTTTTTGTTACTTAGTTGAATATCAATTGAAAGAACCTCCTTTTTTTTGAATGATACACATAAATATCGATAAGAGAGTATCTATAATCGGTAAGTAACACAAAAAGCGGTGTTTCTTACAAGTTATTTTAACATTTTTTTTAGATTATTTTAACAGTATTTTTTTAGTAATCACTGTGTTTTCACTCAAAATTTTAAGTAGGTAATAACCAGAAGATAGATTGGTTATATTTATATATTCTTGCGAAGTTATGTGCCCACTTTTTACAAGCATTCCTTTGCTATCAAAAAGTGAATAGGTATAGTTTTCAGTTGTATTAAAATGAACCCATAGTTTTCCCGTTGTAGGATTTGGATATACCTGAATTTCATTGTTTGCTGCAAACTCTTCAGTACTTAATGGACTACTTCCTTCCAAAATATTGATTTTCTGATTTGGCATTACATTATATAGTATGTCTTGCGCTCCACCAAGCCAGGTGACTTTTACATAATCTATGACTGTATTTCCTGCGATACCAAAAAATTCTGTTCCAGAGTTTTGCGCTAAATATCCTTCTCCGCAAACTGTGTATCTGTATTGTGAAACGCCGCCACTTTTGAGTTCAATAGTTGCTCCTATTCCTTGTTTATTACTTGTAATACCTTCTAATCCAACTTTTAACCAATTGTTTGTGCTTGTCGTTTCATTTTTCCAAAGAAAGATATTGCCACCTCCAGAATTGCTTACTACTATTTCGGGAAATCCATCATTATCAACATCTCCAATAGCATTTGAATAACTTTGTCCTGTATCATTTACAAATCCAGAACTAGCTTCAATACTAAATGTATCATTTCCGTTATTTGTATAAAATGCCGCAGATTCAAAGTTTGGATTGCTTCCATCAAATGATCCACTTACATATAAATCTAAATCTCCATCATTTTCAGCATCTAAAAATACAGATCCCCAAGCGACACTATTAAACATCGTACCTGTTTCTGAAGCAATGTTTGTAAATGTTCCGTTCCCATTATTTTTTAAGAAATAGTTTCCATCAGTTCCATTTGTTACATAAATGTCAAACCAAGTGTCATTGTTGTAATCTGCTATAGTTACTGACATCGCATCAATAGCCAAGTCAGTTCCTGATGCTACACTTACATCGGTAAATGTTCCATCTCCGTTGTTTTTGTAAAGAATGTTGGTTGTACTCACTTTGTCATTAGCCATGTAAATATCTTGCCAACCATCATTATTATAGTCAAAAAATGCGGAACAGAATGATAAATGACTTCCTGTATCAATTCCCGCAGCTGCACTTACATTTGTAAAGGTACCGTTTCCATTATTTTTATAAAGGTAATTTGGTTCCAAACCGTTTGGATCTCTATTACATAGAAATACATCTAAGTTTCCGTCATTATCATAATCGCCCCAAGAAGCACCATAATTGTGTATTGCATCCGTTGGCAAACCACTAGCAACTGAAATATCAACAAGAGAAGTTACATCATTTCTATACAAACGACTGCCGCCTGTATCGCTAGCCACATACAAGTCTTTGTCTCCATCATTGTCAATATCAACCCAAATAACTTGTTTTTGTTGCGAATTGTTGTTAGGATTCAGTGTAGTTTCAAGCGAGAACGTTCCGTTTCCATTGTTTTTATAAATTTTTAATGGATCGCCACTTTGAGTAGCAATGGTAATATCATCCCATCCATCACTATTAAAGTCACAAAAAGAGATTCCGGCACCCAAGAAAATTGTTCCACTGCTATCACCAACACCAAGAGCCGTTGCCTGTTCCTCAAAATATGCTTGCGCATTTAAATTCAAACAGAGATTATATATTACTAATAAAAGGGGAAAACGTAGTAATTTATTCATAGACAATTTTTTATCTAGCTAAAATACTGATTTTTTCCATAAAAAAATGCCGCTAAAAGATTAGCAGCATTTTTTATTCTATATAAGGTATTATTTTATTCTTCTGTGAAACGCTCAATAACTTCCTGACTCACGCCAGTGTTAGAGAATCCTCCATCATTGTAAAGGTTTTGCATCGTAACTCTCTTTGTTAAGTCAGAGAATAATGTTACGGTATAGTTTGCACAATCTAAAGCAGTTGCGTTTCCTAGTGGCGACATTTTTTCAGCATACGAAATGAATCCGTCAAATCCTTTTACACCTTGTCCAGCCGTTGTTGGCGTTGGTGATTGAGAGATGGTATTGACACGCACTTTTTTCTCTTTCCCAAAGAAATAACCAAAACTACGTGCAATGGATTCTAAGTATGATTTATTATCCGCCATATCATTATAATCTGGGAATGTACGTTGCGCTGCCATGTATGTCAATGCCACAATACTTCCCCATTCGCTCATTGCGTCTGCTTTGTATAATGTTTGCATTACTTTATGAAAAGATACCGCAGAAATGTCCCAACCTTTAGTTGTCCAATCGTAGTTCATATCTGTGTAATGTCTTCCTTTACGAACATTTACAGACATTCCAATAGAATGCAATACGAAGTCAATTTTCCCGCCAAGGATTTCCATAGATTTCGTCACTAAGTTTTCAAGATCTTCTAAACTTGTTGCATCCGCAGGAATAACTTCAGAACCAGTTTGCTCCGCTAAGTTTTTTATAGTTCCCATACGCAATGCAATTGGCGCATTAGTTAATACAAATGTTCCGCCTTCTTCATGAACTCGTACCGCAGTTTTCCATGCAATAGAGTTTTCGTCTAAAGCACCAAAGATGATTCCTCTTTTTCCTTTTAATAAATTATATGACATGCTTGTTGTTTTTAGTCGTTTTGGTAGTTCAAATATATGGTAAAAGATTTAATTGAGCCATTTCTTAAGATCGAAATTATCTTTTACGATTTCAATAATTCTTTCGCATTTGCCAACGCCGAATCGGATATTTTAGCGCCACTTAACATTTGCGCAATTTCCTGTACGCGTTCTTCTTCGTGCAATTGCTTTAAATGCGTGGTTGTAATTTCGTTGATATCTTGTTTATATACTTTAAAATGTTGCTTTCCTTTTGCAGCAATTTGTGGTAAATGCGTTATCGAAAATACTTGCATACTTTTTCCCATATGCTGCATTATTCTTGCCATTTTGCTTGCCACTTCGCCCGAAACTCCTGTGTCAATTTCGTCAAACATAATAGTTGGCAATTGCATGTATTTTGATAAAATTGCTTTGATACACAACATAACTCGTGACAATTCTCCGCCAGAAGCCGCTTTTTTCAATTCGTTAAAGTTTCCACCTTTATTTGCAGAAAATAAAAATTGTAAATCGTCCATTCCGTTTGTGTAGAATTGATCGGTTAACTGTGCTTTTATGTTAAATCGTGCGTTTGGCATACCAAGTGTCGCTAATATTTTTTCTAGCTGTTGCACCAATATTGGAATTCCTTCCGAACGTTTTTTATGAATTATTTTTGCAGCTTCTTTTAATTGTTTACTGATTGCAGAAAGCTCTTTTTCTTTCGCAAGAATAACATCTTCAATACTTTCGGAAATCTGTGCTTTTTCGGAAAGTTCAGCCTGAATCGCTAGTAATTCTTCTACGGCAAGTACATTATGCTTTTTTTGTAGATCGAATATTTTTTGAAGTTTTCCTGAGATTTCTTCCAGTTGCTCTGGATTGAACTCAACGTCGCCTTGCAAATTCATGATTTCATTATACACATCATCCAATTCAATATAGGAACTTTTGATGCGTTCTGCTAGCGAATCAAATTCAGGTGCAATATTCGCTAGTTTCCCTGAAGAGACTTGCAATTCTGAAAGTAAATTCAAAATTCCAACATTTTCATCCGAGAGAAGTTGTTCAGAAGCACTTAAATTTGTTTTAATATCTTCCGCATTATTCAAGCGTTCGTATTGCGCTTCCAAATCTGTCAGCACTACTTTCTCAAGTTTTGCTTCTTCCAATTCTTTCAATAAGAACATATTATAATCATGTTCTTTTTCTAGATCGGCTTGAGTTTCACGTGTCTTTTTTAATTCTTTTTGTGTAGTTTGATATGTTTTTAGCAATTCTTGATACGAAAATACTTCGTCAGTAATAGTTGCTAAGGTATCAATGACTTGAAATTGAAATTGATTATCTGTAAGTTGTAAAGTTTGATGTTGCGAATGAATATCTATTAATTGATCGCCCAAAGCATTTAACACATCCAATCGGACAGGAACATCATTTACAAATGCGCGCGATTTCCCAGAAGGTAATATTTCCCGACGAATAATAGTTTGGTCATCGTAATCAAGATCATTCGCAGAAAAAAAATCTTTTAATTTATATTTTTTTACAGCAAATTCAGCTTCAATCACACATTTACGTTCTTTATCTTTTAAAGAAGATAAATCTGCACGTTTTCCTAATATCAATGCCAAACCGCCTAGAAGAATTGATTTTCCAGCACCAGTTTCACCTGTAATAATAGTTAATCCTTTGTCAAATTCGACCTGTAAAGAATCGATTAACGCAAAGTTTTTTATAGATAATTGTGTGAGCAATGCAGTCGTGTTTTAGATGGTGTTTGTTCAACTACAAAAGTAGACTATTGCACTAAGTTTTCGTAAGAATCAGAATTTAATTTTTTCCCACTTCGAAGCGTGAAATGGAGCTATGCTATTTAGTGTTTCTACCAATTGAGTTACGTTAACTTTTGGTCCGCCAGAAAATATACTTTGCATTTCTTCGGCTTTCGCATCAAAAAACGTTTGCATCAAAAAAGAATTTGGTCTTCTATTGCTTAATGCTTTAAATATTTCCATAACGCCACTAATAGACTGTTTTGCCGCGCTCGGATCGTCTGCCATCATGTCCATTCCTACTCTGTGGTAGTTGTACATTACGGTTCTGTATTCTTTGTAAGTATTGTTCAACATATTATCTAACAATTTCCAACGTGTGCGATTTCCGTCTGCTTCTTGCCAACCTAAAAATCCACTCGATTGCGCAAGATTTACAATTTGTTGCGCTTGTGCATAATAGTCAGATCCGCCACGAAGCGAAAATGTATCTGCATCAATTCCTAAAATTACATGTACATAATACGCAACTACTGCCACTAAATTTGTGGTAAATGCATTTGGATTGTAAACGATTGGCTGAAATTCTTGATAGATGAATCTAAATTGTTTGTCATTGAAGTTGAATACTGGCGATTCAAATGATGAGCTGTAAATTGGTCGTGAAGATTGTACTTGAATCGTAGCAATAAATTGATCAGAACTGTATTCTGATACATTGATCACCATGCTACAATTGATCCGTTCTTGCGGTGCGTATTTTTTATTTGTCCACTGTGTTTTATTTACAAAATCGTTCAAAGAACGCTCTAACGTTTTGAAAATTTGCTGATTTGTCTGATTCACTTGTTGTGCATCAATCTTAATTTGACAATTCAATTCTTGTGCAACACTAAATGTCGTTACACTTAAAAATAAGATACTTAAAACAAGATTACGCATGGATTCGTTTTAAAATTTCACTAAATATATCGTTGGCAACTTCAGCTTTCGACTTAAGTCCAAAAGCTAAGGTATTCATTTTTTTGTCAATAATGGTTACTTTATTCGTTGGTTTTCCGAATCCTGCTCCTTTATCATTTAAGGAATTTAGCACAATCATGTCTAAATTTTTCTTCGTCAACTTTCCTTTTGCATTTTCTAGTTCATTATTCGTTTCTAATGCAAAACCAACTAAAAACTGATCTTTTTTAATGGCTCCTAAAGAAGCTAAGACGTCTTTTGTTTTAATCAATTCTATAGTTAACGTTGAATCCTTCTTTTTTATTTTCTGAGAAGCTACATCTTTTGATTTGTAATCTGCAACTGCTGCTGCTAGAATTGCAATATCTGCCGAAGGAAAATCTTCGTGTGCCGCAATATACATGTCTTCCGCACTTATTACATTGACAACTTTTACAGATGAATGTGAAATACTTTGATGGTTTGGACCTGCAATTAAAACGACATCAGCGCCTAAATTTGCAGCCGTACGCGCTAATTCAAAGCCCATTTTCCCTGAAGAATGATTCCCGATAAAACGCACAGGATCAATTGCTTCGTAGGTTGGGCCAGCGGTAATGATTACTTTTTTTCCTTTCAGCGGAAGCTGTTCTAGTATATTATTTTCAATAAAAGTTATGATGTCTTCGGGTTCTGCCATTCTACCTTCGCCAACCAAACCACTTGCCAATTCGCCACTTGTTGCAGGAATCATGACATTTCCATAACTGGAAAGTTTTTCAAAAGAGTTTTTAGTGGATGGATGTTTGTACATATCTAAGTCCATTGCTGGCGCAAAGTATACAGGACATTTTGCAGATAAATAGGTAGCTAATAATAAGTTATCGCTGTTTCCTGTTGCCATTTTGGACAGTGTATTTGCTGTTGCTGGCGCAATTAGCATAAAATCTGCCCACAAACCAAGTTCCACATGATTTGTCCACATATCGTTTTCATCATCTTGATTTGTGAATGATGAATGTACTGGATTTTTTGATAGCGTGGAGAGCGTTAACGGCGTAATGAAGTCTTTAGCAGCAGGCGTCATAATCACTTGGATTTCTGCGCCTGCTTTTATAAATAACCGAACTAGAGAAGCTGTTTTATAAGCGGCAATTCCAGCGGTAACGCCTAATACTACTTTTTTGCCTCTTAGAATTGACATATGTTATGCTTCTTCTTTTGTGTTACGGTAATATATTTTATCTTCTAACCATTCTTGTACTGCAATTGCATGTGGTTTTGGAAGTTTTTCGTAGAATTTAGATACTTCAATTTGCTCTTTGTTTTCGAAGATTTCTTCTAAACTGTCGTTGTGTGTAGCAAATTCATCTAACTTTTCGATTAATTCTTTTTTAATTTCTGAATTGATCTGGATTGCTCTTTTAGCTACCACAGAAATCGCTTCATAAATATTGTCCGTTGGCGCATCAAATTGATTTCTTTCAATTGTTACTGTGCTAATTGGAGCTTCTAAGTTTTTTATATCAACCATAATTCAGGATTATTTTGTAAATTTTGCTAATTCTTCTGTTATTGTAGCCATAATTTCGTCGGCTTCTTCTCTATATTTCGATTCAGGATAAAACTTTACCAACGATCTGTATGCTGATGCTGCTTCACCAAAACGATCTTCCATTAACGTTTTGAAACTTTTTGTTGCCAAATTGTACGTCGCGCTTAATTTTAAGAACATTGCATCTTCTCTGAAGCTAGTTCCTGGATAATCTGAAAGGAAATTTTCCGTTGCTTTGATCGATGATTTGTAATCAGAAATCGTATTGTATTGTTTTGCAATTTCGTATGCTTTCTTCTCAATTTTCGTTGTCAACTCATCTACCATAACGTTTGCGTCTGATAAATGTTTTGAATCTGGATAATTGTTGATGAATGATTGCAACTTATCAACTGCCTTAATCGTTTCTTTTTGATCAATACTATACCGAGGCGATTCCATGTAATAACTTTTCGCTTCTAAAAAAGAAGCTGTTTGTAAGCTATCACTTTTTGGATAAGTTTTTACAAAACGCTCAAATTGATATGCGGACGTAAAGTAATATCCAGTTTCAAATAATGATCTTGCATATAAATAAGTAACACGCTCGCCTTGTGGTTTTCCTCTGTATTTTGGAACTATTTGTTCAAAAAGTCTACTTGCCTTCTTGTACTTTGCTTCCTTAAAAAAGCGTTCTGCTAATTGGTATTTTACTTTCGTATCTTCCGATTTCAGCGCTTTTTGGTATTCACTACACGAAGCTAGCGTTCCAGTTATTAAAACTATGTATAGAAATTTCCTCATCTTTTTAAACATCTTGCAAAAATAGGTATTTATTATGTATTATGAAAACATTTTAAGCCGCTAAAATAACTTTAGAAATCTGATTTTCATATTCTTTAGCAGAGTTTTAACTTTTTTGTCGAAATTACTTTGGATAGATTCCTGCTAAACCGCTAATTTACTGGACTTTCTTAATGATCTTTAGTTTGTTGAACTTCTTAGATTTTTAGACTTTAGCAGACATATTATTCATCTCAACGTATTCAGTTTGATGGTTTTTATTGTTATTTTTTTGTTTAATGAATCTCTTTACGGTTTGAGGTTGAGGTTTTTTGACGATTGTCATCGAATAATTATGTCAATATGAACGAAAATGAAGCGCATTTATTTCATAAAATAGTAACCAATACACACAAAAAATCTTGATACTAAAATCCTAATTCTTTTCCTTTTCTTGCCATTCAGTTATGAATTTAATCCGTCAGTAAAAGTGCTGATTTTTTGTTTCAGCGCATCCGAAGCTTCCACCA
Source organism: Kordia antarctica (assembly GCF_009901525.1). NCBI lineage: Bacteria > Pseudomonadati > Bacteroidota > Flavobacteriia > Flavobacteriales > Flavobacteriaceae > Kordia > Kordia antarctica. The sequence continues at coordinate 129,938 of NZ_CP019288.1, read as the reverse complement.
ACGGCAAACGCACAGTTGCTCTAGACAAATTCAGTTTTTCGAAAACCGCTTTGATTCCTGCCGGATTTCCTTCTTCAAAAATATAATCAATAGCAGGCATTATTTTGTAGTGTAATTTGTTTGCTTCTTTCACGCTTCCTGTCAATCCTAAACGAATCATTTCTGAAAATTCTTTCGGATATCCTTGTCCAATTACTGAAATCACGCCTGCGCCACCTGCAAAAACCATCGGCAATGAAATCATATCATCGCCCGAAATCACTAAGAAATCTTTTGGAACATCTTTTAGCAATCGCATCGCTTGTACAATATCGCCAGCGGCTTCTTTGACAGCAATAATGTTATCAAAATCGGTTGCCAACCGAATTACAGTTTCTGGCAACATATTACTTGACGTTCTTCCTGGAACATTATATAAAATTATAGGTTTTGGACTTGCTTCCGCAATCGCTTTGAAATGCTGATAAATTCCTTCCTGCGTAGGTCTGTTATAATATGGAGAAACCGATAATATGGCATCAATATGTTCTAAATCGGTTGTTTTTAGCTCGTTTACAACTGCCGCCGTATTATTTCCGCCAATTCCTAAAACAATTGGTAACCGTTTATTATTCGCTTTTACAATGGTGTCAACTACACGTATTTTTTCATCTGCGGTTAACACAACGCTTTCTGCAGTCGTTCCTAAAACAACCAAATAGTTAATTCCGCCTTTAATCACATGCTCCACAATGTTTGCAAGTGCGTTTGTATCTACGGAAGTATTTGCGTGAAAAGGTGTAACCAATGCGACTCCAGTTCCTATGAATTTCTTCATGTTATAGTTTGTTTAGTATGTGTAAATATGTATGTAGTTCCTTTGTAAAAGTTGCTATTTCGTTTGTTGTTGTTTGAATAATTAAATCATGAATTTCTTGATCGCTTCCTGCAATACCAACTTTAAAATTTGCGTTGTGCAAACCTGAAACTAATTGCAATGGTACTACATTTGTACTGTAATAACTGATTAATACATCAAATGGTTTGTCTAAGAAATTTTGCAACGCTTCTGTTTTTGGTTTTCCTTTCCAGCCAAAATCTTTTTCATAAAAAACAGGATACTTTAGTTCACGCGTTTTCTTAAAATCTTTATGATAACACAAAACGTCAATTTCTGCATTAAGTTTCAAACCCGCTACAATTTGCGCAACTTCATTCGTTTCATCAGCATTTATGACAATTCCGACTGTTTGTATCGGTTTTGTATTGACTTCTCTCACACTTGAATTGTCAAGTTTTTTAGCCAAAGCTTTCTTAGCCGATTTATATTGTAATGCTTTTAAAAACATGTATTCTGTTTGATTCTCCACAAAAATAATCTTTTTCAACAAAAAAAAGAGACACATACATATGTATACATCTCTTCATGATATTCAATAAGCTAACTTTTACCCTTTTTAACGTTAGTTATACCGCAATATACGAGTCAGTTAGCAGAATAAAAGACATTTTTTGTAAACGTCGTTTTTTAACAACAAACGTCATTTTTTGGCAAGGATTCACAAAAAAAGTGTGTGTGTTGACATTTTTTTAGTATAAATCGCGCCAATTGTATCTGTGATTTTTCCTAATTTGCGACATATTTAATTTTTATGAGAAAGATTGTTGCACTATTTGCTGTTTTTTTAGTTTTTGCTTGCGCAGAAGAAAAACAAGGTGTTTCCCGAATTGAAGGAAAACGAATTACCATTAGCGATTCCTTAACCGCAAATGAAGAAATTGAAGCGTATATAAAACCCTTTCGGGAGCGGATTCAGGAAGATATGGAGAAAGTGCTGAGTTACGCACCAATGGATATGAACAAGAATGACGGCGAACTCGAATCTACGATTGGTAATTTGATGGCAGATTTTGTGAAATCGCAAAGTGAGCCAGTATATAAAAAACGTACAGGAAAAAGTATTGATCTTTGCTTGTTGAATCATGGCGGAATTAGAGCAGCAATTCCGAAAGGACCAATTAATACAAGAACCGCTTTTAATGTAATGCCATTTGAGAATTCGATTGTGGTAGCGGAACTAACTTCCGAAAACATGAATGCGTTAGTGGATTATCTGGTGGAAGCCAAAAGAGCACATCCAATTTCTGGCTTGACCATTAAATTAGATAAAAATGATAACGTGCTTGAAGCATTAGTCAACGGAAAACCTATTGAAAACGGAAAAACGTATACAGTTGTGACTTCCGATTATTTGCAAAATGGCGGTGACGGAATGAATTTTTTGAAAAATGATGTTGTGTCTTTAGAAGTCCTAGATTACAAGATTAGAAATGCAATGATTGATTATTTTAAAAGCGTAGACACAATTCCTGCACGATTGGATGGCAGATTTGTAAAGCAATAACAACAAACAGATGAAAAGAAGAGATTTTATACAACATTCGTTAGCCACAAGTGCTTTTGTAACTTTAGGAGGTTTGTCTTTACAAAGTTTTACAGCGAAATCAGCAAAGAAACATATTACTATTTTACATACAAATGACGTTCACAGTCACATTGATCCTTTTGATGCAAATGATGCTCGAAATCCGAATCAAGGTGGAGCAGCACGTAGAGCGACATTGATTTCTAAAATTAGAAAGGAAAATCCAAATACGTTATTATTGGATGCAGGCGATATTTTTCAAGGAACTCCGTATTTTAATTATTACGGTGGCGAATTGGAATTTAAGCTAATGAGCATGATGAAGTACGATTTGGCAACGATTGGAAACCACGATTTTGATAATGGCGTTGACGGATTGTACGCGCAATTGCCAAATGCGAAGTTTGATTTTGTTTCGGCAAATTATGACTTCAAAAACACAGTAATGGACACGCATGTGAAACCGTATAAAATCTTTATGAAAGACGGAATTAAGATTGGAATTTTCGGCCTTGGTGTGAAGTTGGAAGGTTTGGTTGACAAACGTATGTACAAGGAAACTGTATACAACGAGCCTATTGAATCTGCGCAAGATATGAGTCGAATTTTGAAAGAAGATGAAAAGTGCGATTTGGTCATTTGTTTGTCACATTTGGGTTATAATTATAGAAAAAATCCTGAGCGACCTTCAGATTTAATTTTGGCTAAAAAAACCAAGAATATTGACTTGATTATTGGTGGACATACACATACTTTTTTGCCAAAACCAACGATTGAAAAGAATATTGATGGAGAATCTGTTTTAGTAAATCAAGTTGGTGCATATGGTTTGTATGTTGGTCGAATTGACTTTTATTTTGATGATGAAAAGAATGTAATCGCCAATGGAAAATCGATTATTGTGGAATAATTTTTATACTTCCAAAAACACTTTAAATAACGTGAATTCGATATAAAATTTCAGAGTGTTTTTTTGTCTTTTCCGCAGTATAGCAGGGATTTTTCGTTAAGAATTTTCGAATCCTTGGAGAAAATTTAGAAAAATTCATGCGGTTTTAGTTTTTCCCTAAAAGAAAAACTAAAAATACCTCTGGAAAAGCGCACTTTCTTTTGTTGAAGCCTGTGCTGAACTTGATTCAGTATTCTTTGTGCGAGCAAAGAAAACGAAAATAATCAAATGAAAATCAAACACTTAGTACTTATTTTGAAAATATGATCAAAATATTATTTGAGTAAACTTATATCGAACTGACGTTAAACACCTAATTATAAGATAGTTATTATCTTTTTCTTTGTTGTTTCATTGAGAAATAAAACAACGTATGCTATTATATGAAATGCAAATTATATAGAAATTTTACTCTAGTTCAACATATCGATACATTGCATAATGCATCAATAAGAATGTGATTATGACACCAATTTTTACTTCAGCGACATATCCAAAAAACAAATTGTATCCGTGCATAATTGTTGACACAACAAACACCATTCCTGAAATGAGCAACCACAAATTACGTTTGTTACTTTGATTGATGTAGATCAGAGAGGAAATTAAAAAGAAAAAACCAACAAAAAATACGTATAACATAATATAATTAAATACGTCTCCTCCTACTGCGTCTGAATATAAAATTAATGGCACTAAGTAAATTATAAGAAAAGGAACGATAGCGATACATACACTTTTAATGGAAATAACTGTTGCTTGTTTTAAACTAATAATGACATAAAAAAGCACGCCTGCCGCATAAGATACGAGTCCAATTTCAAAATATGTTCTCTTATAAAAAAAGATAACCCCTAGAAATGTAAAAACTAACGCAATTACATAATACCAATTGATTCTTTTTACAGAGACAAAATATAAAATCAGTAAAACTGGTAATGGTAAAAAAGTTGTATACTTTCTATCAATAATAGCTGGAAATAATACTCCAAAAACATCTAAGAATAAGAAGGCAAAATATAGATAGGTAAGAATTTTTCGTTTCGACATTCAATCACTTTTTTAATAGTAATTAAGTTACAAAATATTTTCTAAAGATTCAGTAAAGAAATGATTTTGTAAGCTATATTTTTTTTAATCGACTATAATTGCAACTAAAAACCAACTTTCATGAAAAAATACATTCCATTTATCATCCGATTGGCTATTGCCATCATTTTAATTCAAACGTTACGATTTAAACTTTCTGGAGCTGAAGATAGTGTTTATATTTTTGAAAAAGTAGGCTTAGAACCTGTTGGACGCATCGGAATTGGAATTGCAGAACTGATTGCTGCAATTTTAATTTTAATTCCAAGAACTGCTTGGCTTGGCGCAATACTTACTTTAGGAATTATTGGTGGCGCAATTATGATGCATTTAACTGTTTTAGGTATTGAAGTTCCGTTTAAAGGCGAACTTGATGGCGGCACCTTATTTATTACTGCAGTCGTTGTTTTTATTTTAAGTGCAATTACACTTTGGTTGCAACGCAAAAACATTCCGATTATTGGTAAGAAATTAAATTAAAAGGAGTTCGGCCCATAATTTCAGAGTATTTTTTGTCTTTTCCGTAGTATAGCTGGAATTTTTCGTTAAGAATTTTCGAATCCTTGGAGAAAATTTAGAAAAGTTCTAGCGGTTTTAGTTTTTCCTTAAAAGAAAAACTAAAAATACCTCTGGAAAAGCGCACTTTCTTTTGTTGACGCCAGTGCTGAACTTGATTCAGTATTCTTTGTGCGAACAAAGAAAACGAAAATCAAATACTTAACACTTCTTTTAAAATATGTTCAAAAATTTTATTTAAGGAAACTTATTTAGCATCAGCTACTAACTATTCTTTAGTTCATCATTCAATGTACTAATCAATGAATAATCGTCTTCGTTCTCGTCATACAACATAAATTTCAACACAAAAAACTGTATAAAAAGACTGCAAAGCACGACAATTACTGTAAACATAGTTTCGTACATGTACAATTCATTCAAAACAATGATAATGTTCATAAAACCTAAGTTAATAGCTGCAATCAACATCCATAAATTCGACTGATTTTTATCTTTTATGTAATAGTACAAAGAGGTCATGAAATAACTTAACATGAAGAACATTAAGACGCTAAAATAGAGTACAACTTCGGTAAGTTCCGATGAAATTGTTTGAATAACGCTGTAATAAAGGTATAAAACTGGCAATGAAATTAACGCGACATAAAAATACGTTTTCAATTCTCCTTTTTTCATCACATTTCGGACATACATCATACGTAAGTAAAAAATATAGAAGAACGAAAACAATATAGAAACCGCTTTTAAATGCTCGCGCATGCCTAGAATTAATAGAATTCCGCCAATAACTCCAATGATTTGAGAAAGTATGTACAATACGCTTGTAGGTTCTTTTTTTTCTGTGAAATAAATGATTAAAATGGTAAGTACTGTAAACGGTTGCACATAAATTAAACTAAACTTTTCAAAAAATATAGCCACTAGCATCGTAATAATTCCAGAAATGATAAAAGCAATATGCGTTGGTTTGGTTACATCCATTTAATTATATCATATTCAAAAACTCATCTTCAGTTACTATCGTTATGTTTAATTTCTCTGCTTTCTCGCGTTTGCTAGGTCCCATTTTGTCACCTGCAACAACGAATGATGTTTTAGAAGATATAGAAGAAGATACTTTTCCTCCATTATTTTCTATGAGTTTTTTAAGTTCGTTTCGCGATACTTTTTCGAATACTCCAGAAACCACAAATGATTTCCCTAACAAAGTTTCGGTCAATCCTTCTAACTGTTCCGCAGAAAACTCTAATTGTACTCCATATTGCTTCAAACGATTAATGGTTTCTAAGTTAGCTTCTTCTGAGAAATAATGCGCCACACTTTCGGCGATCTTCACTCCTATCTCGTCGACGTTCACTAAATCTTCCGACGAAGCGTTCATTAAAGCCTCAATAGATTTGTAATGTTTTGCCAATTTTTTAGCTACAGTTTCTCCTACGTATCTAATTCCTAACGCGTACAAAACACGTTCAAACGGAATTTTCTTTGATTCCTCAATTCCATTCACCAAATTTTCAGCACTTTTCTCTGCCATTCGCTCTAGCGGAATTACCTGTTCTTTGGTCAATTCGTATAAATCAGCATAATTTGTAATCAAACCTTCATGTACTAATAACGCAACAGTTTCGCCGCCTAAACCTTCAATATCCATTGCTTTGCGCGAAATATAATGCTGAATTCTCCCGACAATTTGTGGCGTACAACCAGAAACATTTGGACAATAATGTTGCGCTTCGCCTTCTTTTCGTTCCAAAGGCGTTTCACATTCAGGGCACGTGGTTCTATATACAGTTTCGGTAGAATCTGAAGGTCGTAACTCCAAATTAACACCAACTATTTTTGGAATAATTTCGCCACCTTTTTCAACAAAAACGGTATCGCGTTCTCTAATATCCAATCTCTCTATTTGATCTGCATTATGCAAAGAAGCACGTTTTACAGTTGTTCCAGCCAATAAAACAGGAACCAAATTTGCCACAGGAGTAATGGCGCCAGTTCGCCCAACTTGATACGTAATTTCGTTTAAAACCGTCGAAACTTGCTCCGCTTTAAACTTATACGCCATTGCCCAACGTGGTGCTTTAGCAGTATATCCTAACTCTTCTTGATGCTGCAAATTGTTGACTTTTATCACAACGCCATCAATTTCATATTCAAGTTCGTGACGATTGGCTTCCCAATAATTTACAAACTCCAAAATTTCATCTACATTCTTGGCAACTTTTGCGACTGTTGGCACTTTAAATCCCCAACTTCTAGCTTTCTCTAAACTTTCAAACTGTGTTGAAATTGGCAAATTTTCGCCTTTTATATTATATAACAAACATTCTAACGGACGTTTTGCCACTTCGCTACTATCTTGTAATTTTAAGCTTCCAGAAGCTGTATTTCGTGGATTCATATACGGTTCTTCACCATTTTCGACACGTTCTTCATTCATTTTTTTAAATCCGTCAAGCGGAAGAATAATCTCGCCGCGAATATCAAACTTTGGAGGAAAATCTCCTTTTAGACGTAACGGAACCGTTTTGATGGTTTTGATATTATTCGTAACCTCATCTCCTTGAAAACCGTCGCCACGCGTGACAGCTTTTATCAATTTTCCATTTTCGTATGTCAAATTCATGGAGGCGCCATCATACTTTAATTCACACGTAAACTCCACATTTTCCACATCAAGAATCTTTTCAATACGTTTTTCCCAATCGAGTAAATCTTCTTTCGAATACGAATTCTCCAATGAATACATGCGATATTCATGCGGAATCGTATTAAAGTTCTTCGTAATCGTTCCACCAACGCGCAATGTTGGCGAATTTGGATCGTGAAATTCAGGATGTTTTGCTTCTAACGCTAGTAATTCTTTGAGTTTCATGTCAAAGTCGTAATCCTCAATCGTAGGATTATCTAATACATAATAATTGTAATTATGTTCGCGTAATTCATCGCGCAAAGCGTTTAATTGTAATTGTATATCGTTCATTTGATCTCTAAAAATCGTTTTGTAAATCTATTTTTTATTTATGATTTGTACGCAATCATTTTTCGTTTCGTAAATCCGTAATACATAATATATCCATAACAAACAATTGCTAAAACAAATGCGGTTTTAAAGCCAAATCCATCAATTAAATTCCCAAAAATGAATGGAATAATTGCGCCACCAACAATTGCCATACAAAGCAATCCAGATGCTTGTGCTTTTAATTCTCCTAAACCTTCAAGACTTAGCGTAAATATAGTTGGAAACATAATTGAATTAAATAATCCTACTGCCAAAATTGACCACATAGAGATTAATCCTGTGGTGCTTATTGAAATTAAGATCATCAAAATTGCCAAGATTGCAAAAGTACTCAATACTTTTGCTGGCGACATTATTTTTGTCAAATATGCACCAACAAAACGACCAATCATTGCGCCGCCCCAATAAAATATAATGAAAACACCTAATAATGATTTCGGATCTTTTCCATCAAAATCTTTCCCAAAAACGTCCGCAATTGTGTTTGCAATGCTCATCATGGTTTCGTTTCCTGCGACAATTGCGCCCAAATTCATATCGTCAAAATAATTCACTAAAAAGCTTCCAATAGAAACCTCAGCGCCAACGTAGACAAAGATTCCCAAAGCTCCCAATAACATTGCTTTGTTTTTAAACAAGGTTACATAACCACCTTCTGGGCTTTTTTCTATAATTGTTGGTAATTTGATAAAGAAAAATGATACTGATAACAATCCTATGAAACCTGCAATGAACAAAAAAGGCGTTTGTACAGTTGTCGCTTCTGCGATGTAATATGCTTCTTTATCAAGATCACTTAATGCTTTTATTTGTTCCGAAGTTTTTACAGAATCACTCAACAAGTACAATGCGCCAACAACAGGCGCAATCGTTGTTCCTAAAGAATTGAATGCCTGTGATAAATTTAATCGACTACTTGCGCCATCTTCACTTCCTAACAATGCAACATACGGATTTGCAGCAACTTGCAACACGGTAATTCCAGCGGCAAGCGTAAAATATCCTATTAAAAACACATAAAATGTTCTGTATTCTGCCGCAGGATAAAATAATAAGCAACCAATTGCCATAATGACCAATCCTAAAATGATTCCTTTTTTGTATCCTATTTTTGACAAAATTGCACTTGCAGGAATAGAAAACACAAAGAAAGCAACGAAAAAGGCAAACTGAACCGTCACAGTTCTTGCATACGTCATTTCGAAAACATCTTTTAATCTTGGCACTAAACTATCTACTAAAACCGTGATAAATCCCCAAAGGAAAAATAAAGTAGTTAGGAATATAAAGGCACTTTTGTATGATTTGTTGGTTGACATGTTGGGTTTTGGGTTTTGGGTTTTGCATTTCGACTGCGCTCAATGTGACAGTTGCTGGTTACTTGTTACTTGTTAAGTTATTTGCAATACATTCTAAATCAAAGCATAAACTATTAAACTTTTTTTTGTGAATTCGTTTTTTGTGAATTTGTTATTTTGTTTTTACTCAACTCATAACTTTTAACTATTCACTTTTAACTATTCACTTTTAACTTTTTTTACTATAATAATCCGACTTATGATTTTTATTCTCATTGTCTTGATAAACCGTATAATTAAACCATTCATGAATACAATATGCGCCAGTTTCTCCTTGTTTGTTCACCGCAATATAACCAACTTGAAAATCTTTAAAATTAGGACTTTTCTTCACAACACGTTTTACGGCTTCTTCACAGGCTTCTTGTGGCGTTCTTCCTTGTCGCATGAGTTCTACAATTAAGAAACTTCCAACTGTTTTTAGGACTTCTTCGCCCATTCCTGTTGCGGTTGCGCCTCCAATTTCGTTGTCAATGAATAATCCAGAACCTATAATTGCCGAATCGCCCACGCGACCTTGCATTTTGTAGGATAATCCACTTGTGGTACATGCGCCAGAAATATCGCCGTTTTTGTCAATTGCGAGCATTCCAATCGTATCATGATTTTCTACATTGATAATTGGTTTATACTTTGCTTCTATCTTCCACTTTTCCCACGCTTTTTTAGAGCTTTCTGTGAGTAAATTTTCTGGTGTAAAACCACTTTCAACTGCAAATTGCTTTGCCCCATTTCCTGCTAAAAGCACATGTGGTGTATCTTCCATGACTTTTCGGGCAACCGAAATCGGATGTTTTATATTTTCAATACAAACAACCGCACCATAATTGCCTTCTTTGTCCATAATGCACGCGTCTAACGTTACATTTCCGTCTCTATCGGGCAAACCACCAATTCCAACCGATTGATTATTTTCGTCAGCTTCTTCTACTCTAACACCTTGTTCTACGGCATCTAACGCAGATTTCCCTTCTTGCAAAACGTCCCAAGCTTTTTGAGTTGCATTTGGTACATTCCACGTAGCAATCACTATCGGAATTATAGGTTTTGCAGTTGTAGACGTTCCCGCAACAGCGGTTTTAACTTCATTGTTTTTTTCATCCGCACAAGCAGTTAACGCACTTCCTATAGTAAGTCCTAACCCTGTTAAAGCGGCACTTTGTAAAAATTTTCTTCTTTTCAAATTGTTAGAATTTATATCTCGACTGCGCTCGGAATGACAGAGCTTCAAATTATCTTAAAGCAAAGCACGCTGAGCGGAGTCGAAGCGTTATTTTATTTCTATTTCATCCACAAACAACCAACTGCGTCCGTCATGTTTATAGCCTAAATGCCATTCGGGCAATACACCCAATTTCTTAGCTACTATTTTCACATAACGAGCACTAGAGCCGTTCATATTGAATTGTACAGAATTTATTTTTGATACTTCTGAAGGTTTTGTTGCGTCGAATTTTTGTTTTGGTAATGATTTATAAAATGATCTCGGATTATCACTTACATAACATTCTACTTCGGTTGGTAAAAATATCCAACTTTTTTGATCTTCTAAAAAGTTTATTCCAATCGTATGTATAGGTTTTACTTTTCCTAAATCTACAATAGCAATCACATCTTTATCAAAATATCCTTGCCAAGTTCCTGTGCGGAAATCTTCTGTTCCTAAAATTCCATCAATTAGCGCGTTTTTTCCGCCAGCGTTATATTGATTGGCGTATTCGGTTTCTAGTTTAATCTTCAAATTTGGATCAATCTTGAAGAATTCTGTAGTAATTTCGGCACTTTTCAAATCTCCAAGTTGCGCATAAACTTCTAAAGTACTTTTCTCAGAAATTATAAATGGTGTTGAATATTCTATAAACGGAAGTACAGCTACTTGATCAAATCGCATCAATCTATAAAAAACATTCGCGTCTTTGTCAACCGTTTGCAAAGTAACTTCTGTTTCACCTTTAAAAGCAATATTTCCTTTTGCAATAAATGGCGGCGGAACAATTAAGTGTTCTTTAATTTCCGTGACCGGAATGTGTTCGTCTTTCGTTCCCCAATCTGTTGGTACATTTGTCATTTCAAACACTAAATTTCCACCATTCATAATATCTTGATGATTGATAAATGTATTTGGAAAATTCTTGCCGTTCAACGTTGCAGATTTAATATATTTATTCTCTTTCGAGATATTACTCGCAGTAATCGTAAACGTTTTTCCATTCTCCAAATTAATCGTTGCTTTATCAAACAATGGCGTTCCAATAATATATTCGTTGGTTCCAGGCGTTACGGAGTAAAACCCTAAACTGCTCAATACATACCAAGCACTCATTTGTCCACAATCTTCATTTCCCGAAACGCCATCAGGTTCGTTTTTATATAATGTAGTTAGAATTTGATGTACATATTCTTGTGTTTTGGACGGTTTATTGATGAAATTATACAAATATGCCATATGATGACTTGGCTCGTTTCCATGTGCATATTGTCCAATTAATCCTGTAATATCTGCCTGATTTCGCCCAGAAGTTTCTTTATTTGCTGTGAATAATTTATCCAATTGCGCTTCTAATTTATCTTTTCCGCCAAGCAATTTAATAAAGCCTGAAACATCTTGCGGTACATAAAAACTATATTGCCACGAGTTTGCTTCTGTGTAATTAAAATTCACTTCATACGGATCAAAAGGTGCAAACCAAGTGTTACGAAAACGTCCGCGCATAAACTGTGTTTCAGGATCAAATACATTCTTATAATATTGCGCTCGTTTGGTAAATTCGGCATAATCTTCGGTTTTCCCTAGTGCTTTTGCCATTTCGGCAATTGTCCAATCGTCATACGCATATTCTAAGGTTTTCGAGACTGATTCTGATTCTTTTTCCACAGGAATATAGCCGATTTCTTTATAATAGTCCAAGCCTAATTTATCACGTGTCGCACTGTGTTTCATAGCTTCAAACGCTTTCTCTACATCATAATCGCGAATTCCTTTCATGTATGCATCCGAAATTACGGGAACTGCGTGATAACCAATCATACAACCTGTATAATTGGCTGATAAATCCCAAATTGGCATGATTCCGCCAGATTCATATTTCTTAATAAATGTCTTGATAAAATCGTTCGTACGTTCTTGTTCAATAATTGTATACAACGGATGCGCCGCACGATACGTATCCCACAAAGAAAAAACTGTATAATGTGTATGCTCATTCGATTGATGAATTTTCATATCCATATCACGATAACGTCCATCAACATCTTGGTACAAATTTGGTGCAAGCATCGTGTGATATAATGCTGTGTAGAAATTTGTTTTATAATCGAGATCATCACTTTCAATCACAATCTTTTCAAGTTGTGTTTCCCAAGTATCTTGTGCTATTTTTTTAACTTCCTCAAATGTCTTCTCTCCTATTTCTGTTTCCAGATTTTTTCGTGCACCTTCAATATCAACTGCCGAAATTCCAATCTTAATAATAATTGGTTCGTTGTTTGGGTTTTTAAAAGTTAATGCTGAACGTCTCGCACCTGGCATTCCTTGTTTTGGTGGCGATTGTAACATATCAGTAAACGAATGTGATGTTTTTATCACATAAAACAAACGTTGATCGCTTGCCCAAGCTTCCGAAAATCGATAGCCAACGATTTCCGTGTCAGAAATCTTGTCAATTTTTGCATCCAATACTTTATCACGATGTACCAAATCTAACATCACCACTTGATTTTCTGCTGTTGGATAGCTGTATTTGTGAATTCCGCTTCGTTCGGAAACTGTCAACTCTACTTCAATATTTGTACTATCTAAAAGTACTTTGTAATAGCCAGGTTCTGCAATTTCATTGTCATGAGAAAAATGTGCGCGATAGCCTTTTCCTTGGTTTACTGAGCCAGTCAAAGCTGTTACTGAGCTTGTCGTAACGGTTGCTGAGCCTGTCGAAGCACCGTTGTTGAAATTAATTTCACTCGTTGGCATTAATAAAATATCTCCATAATCGGAAACGCCAGTTCCGCTCAAATGTGTATGCGAAAAACCATAAATATACTCGTCTGAATAGTGATAACCCGAACAACCGTCCCAACCATCCAAACGTGTATCAGGACTGAGTTGCATCATACCAAACGGCATTGTTGCGCCAGGATATGTATGTCCGTGTCCACCAGTTCCAATGAATGGATTTACATAAGAAATAAGTGGATTTTCTTTTTGTGCAATGTGTATTTTTTCATCATTCGTACAGCTAAAAAAAAGTACTAAAACAATAAAAAGAGTCATGTGTTGGAGTTTCATTAAAATAGATTGCTAAATTTATGGCAACTAATATACTAAAATGAGAAGCAATATTTTTTTCAAATGCATAATTTTCCTCTGTTTCATTGGTTGTATCAAACCGCAACCGCCAATTAGACCACATATTATCCCGATTCCGAACGAATTTACACTTCAAGAAGGAATTTTTATTTTGGATAAAGATGTGTTGCTTCACGCTGATGCGGAATTGCAATCCGTTGCAGATTTTTTCAATAATTATCTGAAAGAAAAATTAGGCTACAGCCTGAAAATACACAGCAAACCAACTACAAAAGCAATACTATTTAAACTTGATGAAACGATTGAAAATGAAGAAGGTTATGAACTTTTGGTTGATACTTCTCAAATTATCATCAAAGCAAAAACAGCAAAAGGCGCTTTTTATGCAATGCAAACATTTCGTCAATTAGTACCGCCAATTATAGAAAGTGACCAAGTTTCCATCAGAAATTTAGACATTAAAGATGCGCCACGATTTACGTATCGCGGAATGCATTTAGATGTTTCGCGTCATCTATTTTCGGTAGATTTTATTAAAAAGTACATTGATATGATGGCTTTTTTGAAAATGAACACATTTCATTGGCATTTAACCGACGATCAAGGTTGGCGCATTGAAATAAAGCAATATCCTGAATTACAGAAAGTTGCTGCTTTTCGCGATGAAACTCTGATTGGTCATTACAACGATGCGCCGCAAAAATTTGATGGCAAGAAATATGGCGGATTCTACACACAAGAACAAGTAAAAGACATCGTAAAATACGCTTCCGAACGACAAATTACCGTAATTCCAGAAATTGAAATGCCAGGACATTCACAAGCTGCTATTGCTGCCTATCCGAAGTTGGGCTGTACAGGCGAACCAACTAAGGTTGCCACAAAATGGGGCGTTTTTGAGGACATTTACTGTCCGAAAGAAGAAACCTTTACGTTTTTAGAGAATGTGTTGGATGAAGTGATGCCGCTTTTCCCTGGAAAGTACATTCATATTGGCGGCGATGAAGCGCCAAAAACACGCTGGAAAGCTTGTGAACATTGTCAGGCATTGATCAAAAAGGAAGATTTAAAAGACGAACATGGTTTGCAGAGCTATTTCATTGCACGCATGGAAAAATATATTAATACCAAAGGAAAAAGTATTATTGGTTGGGACGAAATTCTAGAAGGTGGATTGGCGCCAAACGCAACTGTCATGTCTTGGCGCGGCACAAAAAGCGCTGTGGAAGCTGCAAAAGCTGGTCACAATGTAATTATGACACCAACTTCGCATACGTATTTTGATTACTATCAAACGGATAATGAAGATGAACCGTTGGCAATTGGCGGTTATTTACCGTTGGAAAAAGTGTATGGTTTCAACCCGATTCCGAACGAATTAACGCAAGAAGAAGCGAAATATGTATTAGGCGCACAAGGAAATTTATGGACAGAATATATTTCGACTTCTGAAAAAGCTGAGTACATGGTTTTCCCACGAATGATTGCTATGGCAGAAATAAATTGGTCAAATCCTAGAAAAAGAGATTACCAAGATTTTACGTATCGATTGTCACATTTTCACAAATGGTTAGATGCTTTAGATGTGAATTATGCAAATCATTTGTATGAGATTGAAGGTAATATTGGGAAAGAAAATGAACAATTAGTGCTTGGTTTAGAAACTGTAATTAAAGACAAAACCATTCGCTATACAACTGATGAATCGTCTCCGAATTTAGATTCAGAAAAGTACACAAAATATCTTCCAATTGAAGGTTCTACGGTTTTTAAAGCGGCAGTTTTTGATGAGAAAGAAAAATTAGGACGCGATTTCACACTCGTTTTTAACAATCATAAAGCAGTTGGAAAAGTAATTGCAATCGATCCAAAACCACATAAAGCATATGCAGGTAGCGGAAAAGAAGGCTTGATCAATGGCGTTTCGGGAAACGATTCTCGTTATGGCGATAAAGAATGGCTTGGCTTTTGGGGAAGAGATGTGACGATTAAGATTGATTTAGGAAAACCAACAAAAATCACCAGCATTTCAACACGTTTTTACAATGCCAGCGGACAATGGATTTACGCGCCAAAGGAAATTGGTTTTAGTTTTGTGAACGATGAAGATGGCAGAACGTTGAATAGAATTTCGCAAATTTCAGTAGACGATTCCATTTTAATTCCTTTTACGTTGGAAATTGAAGAAGTAACGACACAATTTATAGAAATCCACATTCCAACATACGGAACTATTCCAGATGGTTTGCAAGGCGCAGGAAATAAAACATGGACTTTTATTGATGAGATTGTGGTGAGGTAGGCTT
The DNA here is from genome assembly GCF_009901525.1 of Kordia antarctica. Lineage (NCBI taxonomy): Bacteria > Pseudomonadati > Bacteroidota > Flavobacteriia > Flavobacteriales > Flavobacteriaceae > Kordia > Kordia antarctica. Next base: position 113,984 of record NZ_CP019288.1, on the reverse strand, counting down.
CGAGAACCTCAGCCTACTTTTCGAAAACTTCAGCCTGCTTGTTGTTGGTTTTTGGTTGTGAGTTGTTGGTTGTGAGTTCGAGCGCAGTCGATAACCTTATGAATTTCTATTGGTTGTGAGTTGTCAGTTCTAGCCTTTCGACTATCGTTCAAGATAAATTAAAGTCGAGAACCTTTTTAGTTTCGATTGGTTATCAGACTTCTTGGACTTCCTTAAGTTTTATTTGCATACGTCATTGCGAGCGATAGCGAAGCAATCTGCTACTTAAAAAACGAAAAGGTTATACTATAAACAGACTGCCACGTCGCAAACTCCTCGCAGTGACGAAATCAAGAATCATTGCAAAACATTCTCCTTTACGTCTTTGCGAGCGATAGCGAAGCAATCTGTTACTTAAGAAACGGAAATGTTATACTTCAAACAGACTGTCGCGTCGCTCACTCCTTGTATGCTGAGTATAGCCGAAGTACGCAGTGACGAAATTAAGTTTATTATCAGAAAAACTATTATATTCGTTTCTATGAATCATCCATATGTATATTTCTTAACAAACAAAAACAATACTGTTATTTACATTGGTGTCACTTCAAATCTCACAAAAAGAGTTTATCAGCATAAAGCAAAGATTTACAAAGGTTTTACCTCAAAATATAATTGTGATAAGCTTGTTTATTTTGAAGAATTTCAATCAATAAATGAAGCTATTGCTAGAGAAAAACAACTCAAAGCAGGAAATCGAAAACGCAAAGAGGAACTTATTAATATAGAAAACCCCGAATGGAATGATTTATCTGATGGATGGTTATTTTATTTTGATTAACTATTCAACGTCATTGCGAGCGGTAGCGAAGTAATCTCATTCTCGTTTAACGACAAACAGACTGCCACGTCGCTCACTCCTCGCAGTGACGAAGTCGAGTTGCCATACAAAAACCTTCCAGAAGTAACTCAAAGCGGTTGTTTACAATCTTTTTGGGGTTGTTTATTGTTATTTTAGGGTTCAGTAATAATAGTTAGCCTTATTGATAGTATCTCGATGCAGCTAATTATCGTCTATTCTCTACAAATTGTAGACTATAATGGGTTCGTCAATAGATAAAAACCCTTACTAAACCGAAAATATTCTTTAACTAACCCCAAATGATTATCATTTAACCGCAAACAACTATTATTACAACCGAAATGAATCTTTATGGAACATTAAATATTCTATATTAGATAGCTTCGTACTAGTATGGAACGTGTTAGACATGTTGGACTTCTTAGACTTGGTTGATTTTTTGAGTGTTAGGTGTTAGGTGTTAGGTGTTATACTTACTTAAATTTTATTTGCATACGTCTTTACGAGCGATAGCGAAGTAATCTGTTATTTAAAAAATAGAAATATTACATTAAAAAAACTGCTAATAAACTTAGCAATATGAAATACACATTAATCATTTCTTTACCATTTTACGGAAAACCGTATTGTATATGTGTAATCTTTGTTTTACATTTATGGGGAATAATTGGAAGTAGTTGTGAAATTAGTTCCTGTTATTCCTTAAAATTAATATGATGTACGGAATTTGGTATATATACACGTACATTACAAATAACATAAATGAAAAAAGAAATTACAGAAACTACAATGAGGGGATTAATTGGTATGATCCCATATGCAGGAACACTTCTAAACGAAATAACTTTTGAGCATCGTTCAAGAATAAAACAAAATAGAATTGAAAAATTCATCCAATCATTTAGCGATTACTTAAACAATTTCTCTAAACTAGATATCGATTTTGAACATATAAAATCTGAAGAATTTAGTGATATTTTTGAAAGTTTAATTTTGAAAGTTTCTAAAAACAGAAGTGAGGAGAAATTAGAGTTATTTAAAAAAATACTTAAATCTGAAATTAATAACCCATCTACAAAACCTGATTTTGTAGAAATATACCTTGATTTAATTGTTAATTTACACGAAAAACAAATTGAAATTCTAAAAGAACATAATTTAAAAATTACCATATCTAAACATAAGAGAACAGAGGTTAGCACAGCAAAAACTAAATTATCAGAACATAAGCAGGATATTGAAAAAGAGAAAGAAAAAGCAAAGAATGGAAAGTTTAATCAATTAGCTGTTTTTCAGAAGAAAGAAGGAAAACTAACATCAGATGTGATAAAAAAAGAAGACGATTTAGAAAATCACAATCAATACAGAACTAAAAAATATTATGATTTAAGCAATGGAGACTTTTCTTTTTTTATTCAAGATTTAGTTTCTAAGTCTTTATTATTTGATGAAATGATTGGAACGATTGAACACAAGAATAATAAGATTATGGAATTAACAGATTTTGGAAAAGGTTTTATTGATTTTATAACAAAATAAACTGCCTATAACACCAGTAACCGCTACAAAATCAATATATAGAAAGCCCTTAAAAGGGCTTTTATAAGTTTTCAACAGTTATGATTTTGAACAATTTCCGTAACTTAAAATGTTTCCAAGAAATTCTGAGTTGCTTTAATTTCTAACCATATAAGCAATTAATAATGAATAAATAATATCTTTGAAATCAGTTATAAGAAAACTGACAACTCAAAACCCATAACCCACAACTGATAACAAAACCATGCTCCTAGAAATCTGTGCCAACTCCTACGAATCTGCAATGAATGCCCAAAAAGCGGGCGCGCAACGTATTGAATTATGTTCGGAACTTGCTATTGGCGGAATTACACCTTCGTACGGATTGCTCAAAAAAGTAACGTCAGACATAAAAATTCCTGTGCATGTATTGATTCGCCCGAGAAGTGGCGATTTTACGTATTCGAAAAGTGAATTTGAGATTATGAAGGCTAATATTTTATTGTGTAAAGAACTCGGTTGCGCCGGAATTGTTTCAGGTGTGTTGTTGCAAGATCAAACGATTGATGCTGTTCGAACGAAAGAATTGATTGAACTCGCAAAACCAATGAATTTCACGTTTCATCGTGCATTTGATTGGACACCAGATCCGATAGAAGCAATTTTGGAATTAGCTGTTTTAGGCGTGAATCGTGTGTTGACTTCTGGGCAAGCTTCAAGCGCCGATAAAGGAATTTTACTATTACAAGAATTACAAAAAGTCGCAGAAAATGAATTGATAATTATGCCTGGCGGCGGAATCAATCCGAGTAATGTCTATCTATTTAAGGAAAGTGGTTTTGAAGAAATTCACGCGTCGGCAACGAGCATTCGTCAATCTATAAATAATCCTAAGATTAGTTTGAATAGTGGGAATTTGTTCAACGAAACGCGCATAGCAACTTCCAACAAAGAAAAAATAAAGCAACTTTTAGAACGTATTAATTTATGAATAAATTTTTCACATTTCTACTTATTCTGTCAATTGTTAGCTGCGTAAAAGATAAGAGCAAACAAGTTTCTGAAATTCATCAAAATTGGAAGTTTAAACAACAAACCGATACAGTTTGGAATTCGGCAACAGTTCCTGGAAATGTGTTTTCAGATTTGTTGCATCACGAGAAAATAAAAAATCCATTTGTTGGTACAAACGAACTGAATGTGCAATGGGTTTCTGGACAAGATTGGAACTACCAAACAACATTCGAGCTTGACTCAAAAACATTAAATAAATCAAATATTGAACTTACGTTTGAAGGTTTGGACACCTACGCCACTATTTACCTCAATAATTCGGTATTGGGAAAAACCGATAATGCGTTTCGTACTTGGAATTATGACATTAAAAAGTTAGCAAAAGCACAGAATAAACTACGCATAGTATTTAATAAAACAAGTACTCATGAAGAAAAAGAAGCTTCAAAACTAGCCTATGCATTGCCTGAAAGTCCACGCGTATTTACCAGAAAAGCACAATTTCAGTACGGTTGGGATTGGGGACCGAAATTAAATACTACCGGAATTTGGAAACCTGTAACGTTAAAAGCTTGGGACGATGTTCTGTTAGAAGATATTTATATTAAACAAGATAGTTTGGTGAATGATGTTGCGTATTTGACTTTTGAGTATACAATTACGGCTGACACAGAGAAAGAAATTAAATTTGAAATTGATACTAATGATAGGTACTTTATGCGGAAAATGTTCATTCCAAAAAAAGGTACGCATACCTACAAATTATCAACTACAATCGAAAGACCAGAACTTTGGTGGACACATAATTTAGGAACACCATATTTATATACATTTGATTTTACTTTGAAACAAGGAGAAACAGTAAAAGCAACACGTACTGTAAAAAAAGGGATTCGAACTATTGAATTAGTCACGGAAAAAGATGCCAAAGGCGAAACCTTTTATTTTAAGCTAAACGGCGTTCCTGTGTTTATGAAAGGCTCAAATTACATTCCGCAACACAGTTTTCAGGAGAAAGTGACAGATGCGCATTATGAAAAAATCCTAAACGATGTTGTGGACGCAAATATGAATATGCTCCGAGTTTGGGGCGGCGGAATTTATGAAAATGATATTTTTTATGAATTGTGTGATGAAAAAGGAATTTTAATTTGGCAAGATTTTATGTTCGCTTGCGCGATGTATCCTGGCGATGAATCATTTTTAGAAAACGTACAGCAAGAAGCAATCGATCAAGTGACGCGCTTGCGAAAATATGCTTCTATTGCACTTTGGTGTGGAAATAATGAAAACTCCGAAGGTTGGAAACGTTGGGGCTGGAAAGATGATAAAACCGAAACGCAAAAGGAAGATATTTGGAAAGGTTATTTGAAAGTTTTTGATAGTATATTGCCAAAAACTATTGCAAAACTGAATCCTGAGGTTTCCTATTGGGAAAGTTCGCCAAAGTACGGACGCGGAAATCCGAAGTATGAATTTGAAGGCGATGCGCACGATTGGTGGGTTTGGCATGACGCGTATCCGTTTGAACATTTTGAGGAAAAAGTACCGCGATTTATGAGCGAATTTGGGTTTCAGTCATTTCCATCATATGAAACGATTCGTTATTTCACTGAACAAGATAGTATTGATTTGAATCATGATAGTTATGTGACACATCAAAAACATGCAAGAGGTTTTCAGCTGATTCGTGAATATATGGAACGTGATTTTAAAGTTCCTGAAAATGGCGACGATTATGTCTACGTAAGTCAGTTATTGCAAGCCCGCGGAATTACCAAGGGAATGGAAGCGCAAAGACGCGCAATGCCGTATTGTATGGGAAGTTTGTATTGGCAATTGAACGATTGTTGGCCAGTCGTTTCATGGTCGAGCATCGATTTCATGGGAAACTGGAAAGCGTTGCATTACAAAGCGAAAGAATCGTTTAAAGATATGTTGGTTTCTTCTGTAATTGAAAATGATACGCTAAAAACGTATATCGTTTCTGATAAATTAAAAGTACAAGAAGGCGAATTGAAACTTACTTTTTTAGATTTTAATGGAAACATACTTCATAAAATCAATCAAACAGTAACCATAAAAGCAAATACGAGTCAGTTAATGGTACAATTGCCAATTACTGATTTAAAATTCAATCATAAACAAACCGTGCTAAAAGCTGTTTTGGACTATGCTAAAGTATCTAAATATTCAAGTTCAGACACAAGATTCGATTCAAGTACAATTCCTTATAAAGCTACTTCCCTGTTCTATTTGGTAAAACCGAAAGATTTAGCATTGCCTGCGCATGAGATTGATACATTTATTACAGCGCGACCACAAGGATTTGCGATTGATGTAACTTCAAAAACATTGCAAAAAAATGTGTTTCTTCACACGAAAGTGAACGGACATTTTTCAGATAATTTCTTCGATCTTTTGCCAAATGAAACAAAAACGATTATATTTCACACAGAAGCCGAGAATATTGATGATTTGGCGATAAAAACATTAAATAGTATTCATACAAATAGTGAAAAGAATCCTTCATGAAAAAAACAATTTACATCCCTTTATTAATTTGTATTTCTCTTGTGTATAACGCTTGTAATTCTAACGCTTCCGCAGATGAACCAATTGGAAAACACACCTTTGAGTTACTCCAAAAACTAGACACAATTTCGAGTGCCGATTTTGGTAATTATTTTATATCGCTAGAAGAATTACGCGAGTTTGTAAAAGATACTACGATTGAAGAAAATTTCAGAAATGCAATGACTAAAATGTCCAAAGAAAAGTATAAAAAAGGATTGTTGCAATCGTATGAAATGTTGAAAGAATCTGGCGAAAGACAACAAATCAATTGGGCAAACATTACGTATGAAGAGTATGCTTTTCAGTTAAGACTTGATAATGGCGTTACATTTAATGATGGTTATTTATTGTTTACTCATAACGCAAAAAAATACATGGCAAAGGTAGTTTCGTTTGAATATGAAGAGAAACAACGCTTGTTTATTTTGTCAAATTTTGAACTTGCACAATAATAATTTGCTTAAATTTTATATCTTTAAAAAACACTAACAATCAATCATACCAAATGAAAAAAATAACGATCCTTTTTGTCTTATGTAGTTTCACGACACTTTTTTTGGCGTGTGGAAGTTCATCTACTATAAAAGAACCTGATGCTATTGGAAAATATGCTTTTAAAATATTGAAAGATATTCAAACCACATCCAAGCAAGAGTTTCTAACTAAATTATTGACTATTGAAACACTTCGCGAAGCTGTTAAAAAAGAAGAAAATGGGTTTAGCGAAAGAGCAAAAAATGAAATTACGAGAATGACCAAAGAAGATTATAATTCTAGAATAGAGCGCGATTATAATCAACTAAAAAAGCAAGCTATTAAGTATAACATCGTTTGGAATAAAATTAAATACATTGATTATACGTTTAAAATCAAAGAAAAAAATGGTGATAAAAGTACAGATGGTACATTGTATTTTAGTCATAATTCGCAAACATATGTTGTGTCTGTTTCTACCGTTAATATTGGAGAAGGATATTCTATTATAGAATTGGAACGACTGAAAAAAAATACTGGAGAACGCAATTACTAAGCTGTATTCTAAATTTTACATCTTTTAAAACAATAAAAATTAAACACTAATGAAAAAAACATACTACATCTTCATCTTAGTAATTACGTCTACACTTTTCATTGCTTGCCAAAATGCTAAAGGCGTTGAAAAAGTAGAAGATATGGGGAAATACGCTTTTGATATTCTAAAAAAGTTCGATAAAACATCCAACGAAGATTATCTTAAAACCATATTTACGATTGAAGAAATTAAAGAATTTGGAAAAAATAATGCAGAAAAAATTGGTGAAAAAGCTACAAAACAAATTGCCAGTTTAACCGCTGAAGATTATAATGGAAGAATGGAAGGCGATTTGACGAAAATCAAAAAAGAAGCAGAAAAATATGGTATTGTTTGGAACGCTATTGAATATTCAGATTACACATATGAAACCAAAGAAGAAGATAATATGAATGGCACACAAGGTAAAATAGTATTCAAACACAATGATACGACGTATACTGTAAACGTTTCTGCCTTACTCATAGATGATATATATACAATTATTAGACTGAATAGATTGAGAAAAAGTGCCGACTAAAAATTGATTATTCTTTAGCTGTAATCCATTTTGGAACTGCGTTCGGAACAAAATTCCGCATGCGTTCTAGTAATTTAGAAATGTCAGTTTCTATAATTAGCATATCGAAATTTTTCTCTTTGAGCAATCCTTTTTGAATCATTTTTTTCATCATGGCAATGAGTTCATCGTAATAACCATTGCTATTCAAAATTGCCACAGGATGCGGAATTTGTGCCAATTGTAGCGCAGTAATTACTTCAAAAAGTTCTTCCAACGTACCAAATCCGCCAGGAAGAGCGATGAAACCTTCAGACAAGTCAATCATTTTCATTTTGCGTTCTACCATTGTTTTTGTGGTGTACATTTCATCAACACTATCATGCACGATTTCTTTACGCTTCAAAAATTCAGGAATCACGCCAATAACTTTTCCACCATTTTCCAACACTGCATTTGCCACAGTTCCCATAATTCCAATCTTCGATCCGCCGTAAATCATTGTAATTTTTTGTTCGGCTAATGCTGTTCCTAATTTTTGCGCATCAATCACAATTTTTGGATCATTTCCTAAACTACTTCCACAATAGACTGCGATACTTTTCATTGGTTGTTGGTTTGTTTGTTTGTTCGTCTTTTTGTTTATTCGTTTACACTGAGCGGAGTCGAAGTGTTTTTCACTTTCACTTTCACTTTTCATTTTCAACTTTCATTTCGACTTCGCTCAATGCGGCGCACTTTTCATTTTCAACTTTTCACTTTTCTCTTTTAACACATTTCATCATTCGGTCTACGCCAAAAATATCTTTGCGTAATTCGATGTTTTTAAATTCTTTCTTCTTCAAGAGATCGAACATTTCTTTGCCTAAATACTGATTGATTTCAAAATATAAACTTCCGTTTGATTGTAAGTGCGCTTTCGCGAGATGAGCTATTTTGTCGTAAAAAATTAGCGGATCATGATCGTCAACGAACAACGCTGAATCTGGTTCAAAATCTAATACATTTTTATGCATGGCTTCTTTCTCCAGATTTCGTACATATGGCGGATTTGACACAATAATATCAAAACGTATATTTTCTTCTTCAAACAAATTCAAATCGTCTAAAACCAACACATCTGCTTGCACAAATTGAATCTGAACTTCATTAGTTATAGCATTTTCATTCGCAACTTCCAATGCTTTTTCAGAAATATCAATTGCAGAAATTACAGCATTTGGAATATTTTTTTTCAATGCAATCGGAATGCAACCGCTTCCAGTTCCAATATCTAAAATTCGATAGGTTTTGGTTGGTGAGTTTGCAGTTTTGATATCGTCAAGAATCCATTGTACCAATTCTTCGGTTTCTGGTCGTGGAATTAATGTGTGTTCATTCACGGTAAATTCCAATCCAAAAAAATGTGCTTTGCCAAGAATATGCTGAATTGGTTTTTGGAGTTTTAATTCGCTCAAAGCGGAAAATAAAGGAGTTTCCTGTTCTTTTGTAATTACAATTTCAGGATCTAACGCTAATGCAAAACGTTCCAATCCAAAATACGCTTCTGTCAACATGAAAAAGAAGCTGTTCACTTCGTCTTTCCCGTAGATTTCGTCTAATTCCTTGTGGAATATTTCTTGTATATCTTTTAGTTTCAAGGCTTGTGAATTTCTTTAAGTTGCTTTGCTCCTTATTAGTTTTTTTTTGTGGATTTGTTTGTTTGTTCTAAACTTGTAAACTCAAATTTAGGTTTTGGGCAAAAAGTCACAAATACCTAATGCCTAATGCCTAATGCCTAATGCCTAAAAATTACAATTCCTTCAACATCCAAACATCACACGAATAATGACCTGTATTTCCCAATGGTTTGTCTAAATGTTTAAATCCGAACGATTCATAAATATGAATTGCCGCTTTAAATTGTGGTGCCGATTCTAAATAACATTGATCATAGCCAAAATTTTTCGCTGCTTCCAAACATTTGGTAAATAATAATTTCCCGTATCCATTTCCTCTCGTTTTGGTTAAAAAGTACATTTTTTGCAATTCACATACATTGTCTTTGGTATCGCGTAATTGCTTGATTCCTGCGCCGCCAACAACTTCTCCATCAACTTCGATTACAAAATACACTTCGCGTTCGCCTTGATATGCTTCAAACATTGCGTCCGTTTCTGGATCTTCATATGCAGTTCCAACTTTTGGAATGTCATATTCAGGAAATGCCGCTCTGATAAAAATTGCTATTTCCTTATTGTCTTTTTGTTGTATCTCTCTAATAATCATTAAGATGTAATTTTAATATCGTATTTATACAATAAACCGTGAATTTCTGAACGTGAAAACTTCGCTTTTTTGATTTGATTTACTGTTGGATCAATGTTATAATTATACGCGGAACTAAAATCTGCCTTTCCCAAATTCGTATTTTCAAAAATAGCGGCTGTCAAATCGCAATCATCAAAAACGGAATTTTCTAAATTAGTTCCTGTAAAATCTGCTTCACGCAAATTAGAGGTTCTAAAAGTCGTTTGCTTTATTTTTAATTCGGCAAACGAAGCCAATTCCAACCTACAATCTTGAAAAGTTACCGAAAATAGAAAATCAGTACATTTGCTAAAATCAACACCTAACAACTTACAATTCAAAAAATCGACTTCATTAAACGAGGCATTTTTCACTTTCGCATTTGTCATATCGCACGTATCAAACGTACATTCTAAAAACGAGATTGCGTCCATATAAACACCTTCAAATTTACAATCGACAAACGTACAATTGTCGTATTCTCCTTTCGGGAAAGTTTGTTGTGTGTAATCGATCTTTTCAAAAACTTGATCTTGCTGAAATTCTTGACTCATTTTTGTATGCGCTTCAAATAGAAATTATGTAGTTTTGCGATGCCGTGAAGATAGTAAATTTGGTTGTTTGTTGCTAGTTGTTAGTTGCTGGTTCGAGATTATAAATTACGAAGCGCCATTTCGATACATTTTCATTGCATGAAAACACTCAAACTGACGAAAATTAAAAATACATGAAAAAACTCATCATTATTCCAATACTATTGCTCATCGTGAGTTGTAAAGTAAAAGAAAAACCGCTCTTTGTAAAGGTTGACAATATTGTTATTGTAGATGCAACTTTGGAAACTATTGAGTTGACAGCAGATGCGTATTTTATAAATCAAAATGATGTCAGCGGAAGCTTGGAAAGTAAAGGAATTGAAGTATTTGTAAATGATATTTCAGTCGCAAATGTGACTTCTGAATCTTTTGAAGTTCCTGCGCGAAAAGAATTTTCAATTCCCCTAAAAGTGATTATTCCAACAAAAGAAGTCTATGAAAATAATAAAAATGGACTTTTGGATGGAATTCTAAATAGTATTGTCAATAAAAAAATGAAAGTTCAATATAAAGGAACGATTACGTATAGTACGTTTGGTTTTTCGTATGATTATATTGTTGATAAAACCCAAGATGTAAATATAAAATTTTAGTGCAAAACTCACACGAAACATACATGAAACGCTGTTTGCAGTTGGCTGCAAATGGTTTGCAAACCGCGATGCCAAATCCTTCGGTTGGCGCTGTGATTGTGTATAATGATGTGATAATTGGCGAAGGTTACACAAGTGCATTTGGCGGAAATCATGCAGAAGTAAATGCGATTCATTCGGTAAAAGACAAATCGTTATTAAAAGATGCTACAATTTATGTTTCACTCGAACCATGTAGTCATTTTGGAAAAACGCCGCCGTGTAGCGAATTCATCATCAAACATAAAATTCCAAAAGTTGTCATTGGAACGATTGATCCGTTTGCAAAAGTAGCTGGAAAAGGCATCGCTAGGCTTCAGGATTCCGGTTGTCAAGTAACTTTAGGCGTTTTGGAAGCGGAATGTAAAGTTTCAAACAAACGATTTTTCACGTTTCATCAGCACAAACGTCCGTATATAATTTTGAAATGGGCAGAAACGCAAGATGGTTTTATTGATAAAATTCGACATGAAAATGATCCGATTCAACCAAATTGGATTACGAACAAATTTTCCCGTCAATTAGTTCATAAATGGCGAAGTGAAGAAGCGGCAATTTTAGTTGGAACGAATACTGCAATTACGGACAATCCGAAATTAAATACACGCGATTGGCATGGAAAAAATCCTGTGCGAATTGTGTTGGATAAATCATTGCGAATTCCAGAAAGTTATGCTTTGTTCGATCAAACTATAAAAACAATTGCATTGACGGAACAACTAAAAGAAAATTCAGAAAATATCATTTTTGAAACTATCGATTTCTCAAAAAATATAGCCGAACAAATTTGTGAAGTTTTATACAAACACGAATTACAATCGGTTATAATTGAAGGTGGAAAACAAACCTTGCAAACGTTTATTGATAGTAATCTTTGGGATGAAGCACGAATTTTTAAAGGAAATGTTCAATTTCAGCAAGGAATTGAAGCACCAAAACTAGAAGGAAATCTTCAATCAGAACAAACTATTTTAGATAATTCATTATATATTTTTACGAATGATTAAGAATCTTATTTTCGATTTTGGCGATATTTTTATCAACTTAGATAAACCTGCGACTGCGCGCGAATTGGAAAAACTTGGCATTACTGATTTTACGCCAGAAATGGTAGAAAAGAATCAAGCATACGAGAAAGGTTTGATGAACACAGAAGATTTTGTCGATTTTTATTACACAAAATTTCCAAACACAACCAAAGAAGGTTTAATCGAAGCTTGGAACGCTATTTTATTAGATTTTCCGACACATCGGTTGGAGTTTATTAAACAATTAGCCAAAGACAAAAAGTATCATTTGTTGTTATTGAGTAATACGAATGATTTGCATATTTCGTGGATTCAGCAAAATTGGGGAATGGAATTATATACTGAATTTGTAGCCTGTTTTGAGCAGTTTTACCTTTCTCACGAAATGAATTTAAGAAAACCTGACGCAACTATTTATGAATTTGTAGTGCGTGAAAACGATTTAAAACCTTCCGAAACTTTATTTATTGACGACACAAAAGAAAATACAGATTCCGCCGAAAACTTGGGAATTCACGTTTGGAACTTAATTCCAGGCGAAGAAGATGTTATAGATTTGTTCACGCTTAAAAAATCGTTATTTTGATTTACCTCATCCTAAGTATTTTAATTTCGAGTTCGATATTTGTCATTTTTAAACTCTTTGACAAATACCAAATTAATACCTTTCAAGCAATTGTTATCAACTATTTTGTAGCATTTTCATGCGGATTTTTCTTTTATGGAAATGGCGCAACAATTTCTGAAATCTCGCAAAAACCCTGGATTGTTGGCGCAGTAATTTTAGGATTTCTGTTTATTGCTATTTTCATCGTAATGGCGCGCACAGCACAACAAAATGGACTTTCCGTAGCTTCCGTTTCCGGAAAAATGTCAGTTGTAATTCCTGTCGTTTTTGCTGTGATTGTCTATAAAGAACAGTTGAGTATCTTGAAAATTATTGGAATCATTTTAGCATTAGTTGCTGTTTATTTAACAACTGTTAAAAAAGGTGGCGGTTCGTTTGATCGAAAGAAATTACTGTTCCCTGCGTTGCTTTTTGTAGGTTCGGGAATTATTGATACTACTATTAAACATATTGAAAAAACGTCTGTTGTTGACGGCGAAACGCCTATTTTCTCAGCAGCAATTTTTTCGTGTGCGGCAGTTATAGGAATTGTTATAATAACGCTTCGACGCGATTTTAAGATTACTGGCAAAACAATCCTTGGCGGAATTGCCCTCGGAATTCCGAACTTCTACTCTATCATTTTTCTGTTAAAAGCATTGCGACCAGATCAATTGGGCGATAGTTCTACGGTTTTTCCGATTAATAATGTTGCGATTGTAATGTTATCCACTATTTTTGGAATACTTTTTTTTAAAGAGAAGTTAATCTTGAAAAACTGGATCGGAATTGGAATTGCGATTTTAAGTATTGTGCTGATTGCGATTTCGGCACAACAGTTATAATTTTATCTAAGTTCACAATATAAATTGAAGCACTCATTTCTTTTCTGCAGTGTAGTAATTATTTTTCGTTAAAAATTTTTGAAGCCTTGGAGAAAATTTAGAAAAATAATTGCGATTTTAGCTTTTTCAGCTAAAAACACCTCTGGAAAAGTGCCCTTTCTTTTGTTTCTTTTCTTTGGGCGAACAAAGAAAAAGAAAATAAAAAAATGATGAGTCAGTAATTTAAACAAACTACTCTTGGACTCTGGAAATTTTATCAGTAACGAATTCATTAAAATTATAAATACTTGGAGACAAAAGACACCTACAAAACCATTGATATTCCTTCAGAAGAAGTACTTTTCAAAGACAGAAATAGTAAATTCTTTGGCTATGCGTTTCCTGTTTTCAATGAAGATGATGTAAAAGAACAGTTGGAAGCATTGAAAAAGAGTCATCATTCTGCACGGCATTTTTGTTATGCGTGGCAATTTGGTAAAACTGAACCGTTTCGCTTTCGCGCGAATGACGATGGCGAACCTTCCAATAGTGCAGGAATGCCGATTTACGGACAAATTCAGTCGTTTGATGTTACCGATATTCTAATTGTAGTTGTCCGCTATTTTGGTGGAACAAAGCTTGGCGTTGGCGGATTGATTAATGCGTATCGTACAGGCGCACAATTGGCATTAGAAGCTTCTGAAATTCTAGAAAAAACTATTAATATTGATTATTTACTCGTTTTCGATTATAAAAACATGAATAAAGTCATGCGCGTAGTGAAAGAGCGAAATTTGAATATTATTACACAAAAACTAGAACTCGATTGTCGTATTACGATTTCCGTACGTCAAAAAGATGCGCAACAGATTTTTGAATTGTTTGAGAATTTGTATGAGATTGAGGTTAAAGAGTTGGATTGAATTGACGATTCTTAATCAAAACAATCCAAGACTTCAACATCTTTTGTTAATTATCTAAGTAGATTTATCACAGTATCACCAGTAGAACCTCCACAAATTTGGAACAGGTCTACTTTAGCTATTTCTTTGCAAAATTCTTCTTTTTTGAAATTTTCAATAGTTTTCATTTTAAATAATTTAATGGTTATAGTTTCTAAATATACATTTTTTGAAGGCTCCAGCGATTTTTAACGAAAAATACATCCTATTCTGTGGAAAAAGAATCCAGAACGTGTTATTTTTATTGAGCTTAAATTGATTAATATGAACGTTTGAGTTCTTGCAAATTTTTGTTAGATGTAATTAATCCGTTGATGAGATAATTTCTTAAATCATCTAAATCATCATGCGGAACGTACTTTGCCCATTTGGTTTCTGTGGTAATGACTTTTATTTGCCGCAATACTTTCCGAGTTGCTTCTGCGGTACGCAACATATAATTAGACGTATAACTTGGTTCTTCTTTATGAAAATACTGGTATTTGTTGGCAAATTCACTTTTCTTAATGAAATATAACTTTTCGACTTCATTGTCCTTGTAAAAACTTGTCCATTTGGCAAAACCGACTTTCGAATCAATTCGAGAATTCGAATCATCCGATTGTAATCGCCACTTACAAGTAGCGGCTCTTCCCCAATGTGAAGAAATCCTATATACGCCATCATTGGTATAAAAATACTGACTACCAGATTGGCTTACATATTGCGGCTTTTTGTCCTTTATGATTTCAGGATCAACCGTTTTGAATACACAATATGTATTTTTAAAGAAATTTTGTGAAGTATATTTTAATTTCATTAGTACCTTGCAACCGTTTATTTTTGTCAAAGCTACAAAATGTAACGCGATGTTTATATAGATAAAAAAAGGTTTGGCACAATAAGTGATTTAACCTGCGTTATTACTAAAGAATAAAGAACAAAAGAATGAAGAACATAAAAAAGATTGCATGTCTGTTTTTGGTAACTTGTATGTTTCAAGTTGTTGCAACTGCACAAGAAAGCTTGGCTTTTAAAAGTGGTGAAAAACTAACATTTACAGCATCTTACGAAATGTCTGGTTTTATGACACAGCTTGCTCAAGTAAGCATGGAGACATCGGAAGTGAAAACATCTAACAATACATTATTACATTTTAAATGTCGCGCAAATACGTTTACAAAATTTGACGCTTTCTTTAAAATTCGTGATGTATATGAATCTTATGTAAGCAAATATTCATTGCTTCCTTTATTATACAAAAGAGACATTCAAGAAGGTGGTTATAAAAAGAAAATGAAATATGTGTACAATCAGAAATCGAAAACTGTAAAAAGTACACAAACCAAACGTAGAGGAAATGGTACCGATTGGGTTCAAGATAAAAATTTTAGCATTAGCAATGATGCAATGGACGTAATTTCGACCTTATATAATTTGAGAAATTTGCCTATTGATAACGCTAAAGTTGGTGACACAAAGACATTTAAAGTTTTGTTTGACCGAGAAGAAACGTCAATTACTATTAAATATGTTGGAAAAGAAACGGTAAATGCTGGAAATTTAGGTCGAAAAGAATGTTATAAACTTCAAGTTTTGACTTCTGGCGATTTCTTAAAATCTGGAACACTTTGGCTTACCGCAGATGCAAACAAAGTGCCTGTACAAGCAAGATTTACAATTCCTATTGGAAGCGGAACGTTACAGTTAACAAACGCTTCTGGCTTGGCTAATTAATCATTAAAACCAAAAAATTAACATCATGAGAATATTATGTATTATCCTCGGGAGCATTGCTGCCGTATTAGGTTTTCTACTTTCATTTTTCTTAGATAATTTCGCATATATTCCTGTTGTTCTAGGATTTGCTTTTGGAATTGCAGCATTGATTATTTCTAAAAGAAATGGATTACGTGAAAGCGTTCCTAAGTTGATTATCGCATTGTCATTTCTGGCGGCAGCCATTACAACAATGAATTTATTTAGAGAAAATAAAGTTGCGGAAGACGTAAAGCAAACCACAGAAGAAAAGAAACAACAAGAAAAAGAAGATATTAAGGAAATTGAGAATGAACTCGAAGACCTTGAAGGAGTAGAATAAATTATAGAAAAGTTCATCAAAAACAGAACTGATGGATTTTTTTTATGCCTAATAGTGAGCATTTTCACGTTTTTTAAGAACTATAATAAGCGTATTTTAATATATTTGAAAATCTTAAAAATTACTATATGAAAAAATTAGTATCCTTAGCGCTATTAGTAGCAATTGGATGTGGTACAAACCAAAAAACTGCGGATAAAAAAGTGGTTCGGAATTTGGATCCAGTTCCTTACGGGAATACCATTACAGAAGCTGAACTGAAAACGCATCTATACATCTATGCATCTGATGAGTTTGAAGGTAGAAATACTGGAGAAGCTGGACAGAAGAAAGCTGTAGCTTATTTAAGAGACGAATACAAGAATTTAAACATTCCTGCAGCGCAAAAAGATGGAAATTATTTCCAAAATGTACCGCTACAAAAAGGAAGTAGTCTAAATTCTGAGTTAACTATCAATGGAAAAGCATATACTTTTGAAGATCATTTTTTAGCGCTTAGCGCGAATACAAACGGTACGACTAACTTTTCCGAAATTGTATATGTAGGATATGGAATTGACGACGAAAAGTATTCTGATTATAAAGGACAAGATGTTGCTGGTAAAATGATTTTAATAAAATTAGGAGAGCCAACACAAAAAGATGAAACATACGTAATATCTGGAACTAAAGATGCGAGCAAATGGTCTGCAAACATTAGACAAGAAATGGCTTCAAAAATTGCGACTGCTAAAGAAAATAACGCAAAAGGTGTTTTATTTTATGTAGATGAATATTACCCACGTTTTAAAATGCGGTTCAATTATGTGAAAAACAGTAGTAGAATTTCTTTAAAAGGAGAAGAAGATTCTTTTTATAGTTACTTTGTGAATGATGAATTAGCGACAGATATATATCCAACAATTGCAACAGATGAAAACGCTACAACGGTTAAGGTAAATGCAACATTGGTAAATAATAATGAGTCAAATGATCTCAACTCAGAAAATGTAGTTGCTATTATAAAAGGTTCGGATACGCCAGAAGAATACATTGTAATTTCGGCGCATTTAGATCATGAAGGTGTAAAAAATGGTGAAATTTATAATGGAGCCGATGATGACGGTTCTGGAACTGTGGCGATTCTTGAAATTGCAGAAGCATTCAGAAAAGCACAAAAAGAAGGAAATGGTCCAAAACGTTCTGTTGTATTTTTGCATGTAACTGGAGAAGAAAAAGGATTATTAGGTTCGAAGTATTACACAGATAACCCAATTTTTCCATTAGAAGATACAGTCGTTGATTTAAATATTGACATGATTGGACGTATTGATCCTAAACGTACGGAAGGCAATCGTAACTATGTGTATTTAATTGGTGCTGATAAATTGAGTACGGAACTTCATAACATTTCTGAAGAAATAAACAAAAAGTACGCAAACATTGAGTTAGATTATAAGTACAATGACGAAAGTGATCCGAATCGGTATTACTATCGTTCTGATCATTACAACTTTGCAAAAAACAATGTTCCTGTAATTTTCTATTTCAACGGAACACATGACGATTACCACAAGCCAACAGATACGCCTGATAAGATCAACTACGATTTATTGACAAATCGTACGCGTTTGGTATTCTACACCGCTTGGGAATTGGCAAACAGAGAAAACAGAATTGTTGTAGACAAAGCAGCAAAGTAAATAATATTACATCTAAAAAATTAAAAAGCTTCCGTAACTGGAAGCTTTTTTTTTGATCTATTCGTATCACGTAGAATTCCGTGTTTTTTAAAGTCACGTAATTTTTCGCTTAAAAAAACTCTTTGTAACAACTACTTTTATCATTCAATTATAAAACCCTTACCTATTATGAGTTTACAAGTTAATATTACGAACAGCAGCGGAATTTCATCAAGTGACGTACATTGGATTTGCTTCGGATTAGACAGCGATCCAGCAACAAGTTCTCCATATTGGAGTTACGTAGATGTGGATGCTAAAGGAAATGCTTCTCTAAAAAAGTTTACAAAAGGACAAGACTGTTCTAAGCTCTTCAATACAGTTGATACGCTAAGTACATTTAACGGATTACCAGCAATGTGGTCTGGTCAATTTTTATTCTCTTTCAAAAAATTGCCAAATGTATTCAATGTTGTTACTGGCGCGCAACACGATTTAGGTGTTCAAACACCACCATTTACGCCAGGAACTGCAGATGCTGACACTTTATTTGTAGTAGTAGAATTTACAAACATCGGAACTGAAATTTTTGCCGATTGTACCATTGTTGACTACTTCTCTGCTCCAGTTTCTATTGAAGTTGTTGGAAAAACTACAGCATCAAACGGAATTTTAAAAGCAACGAGTACACGTGATTCAATTTTTGATGGAATTACAGCATTAGGAAGTCCTTGGAGTAGCTTGGTTATGAAAGACAAAGCAGGAAACAACATTCGTGTATTAGGATCACAACATGCGGTACAAACAAATCCTGCATCAATTCCTACTACAATTTATGATGCGTATGTAGATGCTTGCTGGAAAAACTTTAAAACAAATACACTTACGATGAACTGTCCAACATTTGGAAAATATACAGGAACGGTAAATGCTTCGAACGAATTCGTATTTACACAAGCTAAAAAAGCGAACGTAACTGTTCAAAAACCAGGACCAGGAAAAGCATATGATATTTTTGGTTGTGTTGGTACGCTAAATGCACCGAATAATACACCTTTGGGAGAAATTGCAGCTATTTTAGGTGCTTCTCTTAACAGAACAACATTAAGCAATAGCGCGAATGATACGCAGCCAAATTGCGATGTAGCTGGATTTTATAAAGTTCAAAACGGAGTTACTAACGAATATGCGAATATTGTACACCAAAATTACAAATCAGGAATCTATGCATTTCCTTTTGATGATGTATGTAGCAATAACAATCCGTTGATTGATGTACAAAATCCAACAAAATTCAATATCACATTATCAGATTGGAGTTAAATAAACTTTTAACTAAAAATTAAAAGAGGTTGTCTAAAAAGTAAAATTTTAAGACAACCTCTTTTTCATAAAACGTGTGTGTTACTGACTAGCAATCAAACCAATTAGTTGGACAAACAGCTGGAGTCATGTCGCACAAATATCCTTTTTTTGTTACTTTAACAACTGTTGTTTGTTGTGTCGTTGGCAAAGCGCCTCCAGTAACACTATCATTAAGCGATACAATGTTTTCTTTGCGAATTGCTAATGTTTTAAAATTCTTTTTTTTCATAATGTTTAAATTTTCAAGTTAATACTAAAGTAAAATAGCTATGTGAACTATTTACAAATAAGTACTCTCAAGATCATTTTGTTACCCAAATTTTCACTTTAAATAGTTTTTAATACGATTTAAATACTTTCATAAGATAAAAAACTAACGTGTAACTACATTTCTTACCAAACTGAAAATAAGGTATTTATACGCTATTCCAAATGAATCATTATCTATAACTTTGATTACTAACAATTTAAAACACCTTTATTATGGCAACGAATTTAAAAGCAACGATGACGATTCCGAAAAATGGACACAAAATATGGACAGATATGATGCAAAATCCATCAAATTTCAAAATACCTGAAGGAGTTAACGAAGGCGATTTTATGGCAGCTTCGTATGCAAAATTTTCTGATGGCGTTTCTGTATTTGGCGGAATTGCAGTTGGAACGGCTGATTATAATTATCCAATGTTTAATGTGTTTGACAAAGATTACAACCAAATTGGTGGCTGGCCAATTGATCCAAGTGATTGGGAAGGTTTTGGTGTCACTTCTGTTGAATTTGCACTGAATGATGCCGAAGATCCAATGTATACGATGGAAATTGTGGAAGCGAGTTAAAACACTTACTTCAATACAGATACTAAAAAAGCGAACTTCTCAGTTCGCTTTTATATTTTGAAATAAAATGACGCTTATTTGTGAACCTGACACTCATGACCTAAACATTCTGATACACAGTCAGATCCTGCTGTAACACCACCACCTTTTAGGTCAATAATAGTTGCCAAAGAAATTGTCATTTTGTTAAGCTTTAACGATTGTAAGTTCTTTTTTTTCATGGTTTAAAAGTTTTTTAGGTTAAGCAATAAAGATAATAAGAATGCTTTTTTAATCGTTACGGGGAAACCATCGTTGACGTATGAAAGTAAATACTTTTGCTACGGTTAAAATTGATATTGATCTGATTCATGAAAAACCAAACAAACACAATTGGTAAGTATTCCTAAAAAATCTCCTATTTTTGCTGAATGAACATAAAGTTGCTCGCTATTGGACGAACTGATGACAAACAATTACTACAATTGATTGATCAATATGTAAAGCGTTTGTCACACTATATAAAGTTTGATTTAGAGATAATTCCCGATTTAAAAAACACAAAAAATCTTAGCGAAGCACAACAAAAAGAAAAAGAAGGCGAACTGATTCTTAAGAAACTTTCGCCAACAGACGTTTTAGTATTGTTAGATGAAAACGGAAAACAGTTTTCTTCCGTTGATTTTTCAAACCATTTGCAAAAGCGTATGAATGCAGGTATCAAAACATTGGTTTTTGTCATTGGCGGACCTTATGGTTTTTCTGAGGCCATTTACGCGAAAGCGCAACAAAAAATTTCCCTATCCAAAATGACGTTTTCGCACCAAATGGTGCGTTTATTTGTAGTAGAACAATTGTATAGAGCCTTTACGATTTTACGGAATGAACCGTATCATCATCGGTAAGAATTGTTATTTTTCAATTGGAATTTTGATAAAACTATCTGTAAACCATTTTACAACTAATGGTTTTTCTGCATCTTTTATAGTTTCTCGACTTACTTCTTTTCCTGTTCCGTAATTAATTTCCCATTCAAGGTTTTTATTGATATTCACAATCAAAATAAGTCTACTTCCTTTTTCCAATTTTTTACTTGTGAAATATGTGTCTTTAAATTTTAGTATAGTTTTTTCATTAGGTTTTAGTAATTCTCTGTGTTCTCTACTTTCAGAATAACTTGCTCTTTGTAAATGATTACTGAGATAAAAATACGTTCCATCAGCTTTTAATTCATATAAAAGTAGTGTATAATCCATATCTTTTTTATTGATTTTTACGGAAAGTTCTCCTGAAAAAGATCCACTCATAATTGTTTCTTTTTCCAATGGATCAGATATAAATGTCAGTCCATTGTTCGAATTTAAAAGTGTATCTGCAATTTTTAATGTGTCAAAAATTATAAAATCATGACTTTTTTTTCTGTCTGAAAAATCAATTTCTTGCTGAACGTAATTATTTGAAGCTTCTTCTGTAGTTTCAAGTTTATAATAATCGCCTTCTTTTTTGTTAGATAGATAATAAGTTTGATGTTTTACACTTACTTCGTTAAGTGAAGAAGTGTGCTTCCACGTGTTCGTTTCCATCACTTGGTAATTGATTTTATCTTTCAGCAATGTGGGTTTTTCTTTTCCTTTTAATATATAATCAAACCAATCATAAACCAATTCAGTAATACTAATTTGTGCAACTGAATCTATTTCATAATTTTTCAACAGTACTGCTGGATTTCCCGCCGCACCACTATGATCATAAGGTCCAATTACTAAATAATGTTCTGGGTTTTTGTGGTATGCATGATGTTCTTTAAAGTAGAACATTGCACCTAATTGGTCATCGTCAAAATAGCCAGTTGTCGTTAATATAGGAATATTTATATTCGAGAAATCTTCTTTATCAGCAACCATATTTTGCCAAAATTCATCTCGCGATGGATGATCTAACCAACGTTGAAATGTTTTATTTGGCCTTCCTTCAATACTGTCTAATGCACGAAACGATTTCCCTGAAGTAAACCAATTGCTGTGTGCTTTATCCCATTTTTCATCATTACCAAAATCTTCTCGGTCTATGAGTTTGGTGTTTTCAACCAAATGAATCCATCGTAACATATAGGACATAAAGACATTATTATACATTGGGTAATCTACACCAACTCCAACCGCTACTTGCGGAACAATTGTTTTTAACGCAGGATGAAGTTTTTTTGCTGCTGCCCATTGTGAAAATCCTAAATAACTTCCGCCAAACATACCAACTTTTCCATTACTCCATGGTTGTTTGCTAATCCAATCGATAACATTGTATGCATCTTTCCCATCATCTTCAAAAGGATGTAATTCATTTTCGCTAAACCATTTGCCACGTGTATTCGCAATCACAGACACATAACCTTTATTTGCAATAGATTTTGCTAATTCTATACTAAAATCACTCGCATAAATTGAAAACATTAGCAATGTAGGTTGTTTCCCTTTAACCGACCTTTTCCTCACAATTCTAATAGGAATTACGACATTTCCGTTAACAACACTAACACTGTCTTTAATTATATATTTATTCTCATCATATTCTTTAATCGATCTTGAAACTAAATTACTCGTTTCCTTGTGTAACTTAGCATTCATATAGGTTCTAAAAATCAAATATGCTTCATCTTCACTCTGCATATCCTTTTGATTTTTTATTAACTTTTCAAAATTTTCTGCTTCATCCATAATTGAAAAATTAAAAAAATAATCTAAGTGACCTGGTAATTCTACTTTAATGTTTTCTATATACTGTTTTAACTCTTGAACATAAGCTTCCTCAAAAGAAAGGCTATTATTTTCAGCTTTTAATTTAGCCTTTGCATAAACCAAATTTCGTTTTCCATAATATTCTTTATATGCTGGATACTTATCGTGATAGTACTTCTCTAATAATTCAATTACAGAAATTGCACTTTTATATTTTTTTTGAATAAGTTGAAATCTAATTACCTTCAGAAGACTATCATTTCTACTTTCCGATTTATAACTCTTTTGAAGTTCAATGGCTAAACTTTCCATTTTCTGTGCCAATTCAGCTTCAGTCTCAAATGTTATTTTTGGAAATTGTTTTTCTTGACTGTAGCTATTTGTAAAAAAGAAAACTAAAAAAATGATAATTAAAAATCTAAAGCTCATTTGTATTTTGTTTATTCAATCTACACAAAGAAACAGAAAAATTTCACAGTATTAAACCTTTCTAATCTTAAAACTGATAATAGTTTTTTACATTTGAAACATCAAATAAATTCAACTCATGAAACTCGTATTTGCAACCAACAACCAAAACAAAGTCAAGGAAGTTCAGTCGTTATTACCAAATCATATTACTATTTTAAGCCTAATAGATATTGGTTGCGAAGAAGATATTCCTGAAACGCAACCAACTATTGAAGGCAACGCAATTCAGAAAGCGCAATACGTAAAAAAGCATTATGGATATGATTGCTTTGCAGATGATACAGGTTTAGAAGTAAACGCATTAAATGGCGAACCAGGCGTTTTTTCGGCACGTTATGCAGGCGAACAGCGAAATTCGGACGATAATATGAACAAATTATTGAATGAGCTTCAAGATAAAAAAGATCGTTCTGCACATTTCAAAACGGTAGTTGCGTTGATTCTAAATGGCGAACAACATACATTTTCAGGCATTTGTAAAGGAACTATTATTAAAGAAAAAAAAGGCGAAAAAGGTTTTGGCTACGATCCTATATTTATGGCAAATGGATTTGAGGAAACATTTGCACAGATTTCTTTGGAAGAAAAAAATCGTGTCGGACATCGCGGAAAAGCGGTACAAAAATTGATTGACTTTTTGAATACTAAAAAATAATCAATTCGTATGAAATTTCGTTTTTTACTTTGTTTGATATCTTTCTCAATATTTTCTTGTTCTGAAACCGTCAAGAATACGTCTAAGGAAAAGGATTATTCCTATTTAAAATCTGAGAACAACAAAATAGCAACACAAGAAATTTTAGCTAAAAAAGCGATTGAATACGAGTTGAAAATTGAAAAAGTTGATTCACTTATTACATACAAAAGACTTGAAAATTATCATAAATTAAGATATGAAACACTTTTTAAAAAATACAAACCAACA
The DNA here is from genome assembly GCF_009901525.1 of Kordia antarctica. Lineage (NCBI taxonomy): Bacteria > Pseudomonadati > Bacteroidota > Flavobacteriia > Flavobacteriales > Flavobacteriaceae > Kordia > Kordia antarctica. Next base: position 89,469 of record NZ_CP019288.1, on the reverse strand, counting down.
AACATATTTGAAAGTAAACTTGTTCCGTTAGGTTCAGGCGAAATGTTTATTCAAAGTGCTTCCATAAAACATGAAAGATTCAGTTTTCCTGAAAAAAATAATTACCAAGGCTATATTGTTAAAAAACTAACTCAAAATTATAGAAATGTCTATGCTGAAGGTAATGGAGATATTAAAATATCTATTCAAATATTTCCCGTAAATCAAGAAGGCAAGGTCTCTGATATGCCACTATACAAGATTCAAGCATATGGAAATGAGATTGAAAGGCATATTAATGAAGGTTATTTTCTTTCTTCTCAATATGGTTGCTGCACAAGCACAAATACATATGAATTATTCGATTTACAAGGCAATTATATTTTATCATCAAATAATAGTATAAAGTCCATTGTTACAAATAACAAGACATATTATATTGGAATGATTCAAAGTGAATACACAGTTAGTCCTGTATTATTTATCAAAGATATTGCTGGTAATACTCAATATGTACAATTTTCGGGTACTGCTTTCGATGCTAAAGATCATTTTGAATACTATATAAAATATAAAGATCAACAATCGCCATACATTTCAAAATATACAGTCAAATTTTCTCAATACGAAGTAAACAAGTTAGACGATTTAGAACTTTGGCTACCAATTAATGAAAAAGATACACTTAAAATTCCATTTAAAAACGAAAAAGCATTCGGTATAGATTATCCACAACTAAAAGTAACACTTCAAAACAAAAAATAAGCAACTGATTTACAGCTAAATATGTTTAATTTTTCCTAAATTTAAATTTATTATGCTTACATAATAATATATAAAAATAAAACACTACCTTTGCGCCTTGAAATCCCAGAGCGGGATGAAGTTACGCAGCGTCAAGGTATTTAATAAGGTCGTGCGCTCCATGTAACTTCTCAACACAGCAAGAAGCTGTACGAACCTTATAAATTACATTATGACAAAATTTGAAGAATTAGGTCTTCAAGACTCGCTTTTGCGTGCAATTCAGGATATGGGCTTTGAAACGCCTAGTGAAGTACAAGAAAAAACAATTCCATTATTACTTAACGAAGACGTTGATGTTGTTGCATTAGCACAAACAGGAACTGGTAAAACAGCAGCTTTCGGTTTTCCGCTAATTCAGAAAATTGATGCGAACAGCAAAACTACACAAGGATTAATCCTTTCTCCAACGCGTGAATTGTGTTTACAAATCACCAACGAATTAAAAAACTATTCTAAATACGAAAACATCAATGTTGTTGCTATTTATGGTGGTGCAAGTATTACCGATCAAGCAAGACAAGTAAAAAGAGGTGCACAAATTGTGGTAGCAACTCCAGGTCGTATGCAAGATATGATTAACCGTCGCTTGGTTGATATTTCTAAAATAGAATACTGTATTCTTGATGAAGCAGATGAAATGTTGAACATGGGATTCTATGAAGACATTACAGCTATTTTATCGCATACGCCAGATGAAAAAAACACATGGTTATTCTCGGCTACAATGCCAAGAGAAGTGTCTGCAATTGCAAAGAAATTTATGCATTCGCCAAAAGAAATCACGGTTGGATCGCGTAACTCTGGTACAGATACCGTAAGTCACGAATTTTACGCAGTAAGCGGAAGAGATCGTTATTTAGCATTAAAACGTTTAGCAGATGCCAATCCAGATATATTTTCAGTAGTTTTCTGTAGAACGAAACGTGATACACAAGCTGTCGCTGAAAAATTAATTGAAGATGGTTACAACGCTGCGGCGATTCATGGTGACTTAAGCCAGAATCAACGTGATTTAGTGATGAAATCATTCCGATCTCGTCAAATACAAATGTTAGTTGCTACAGATGTTGCAGCGCGTGGTATTGATGTAGACGATATTACACACGTAATTAACTATCAACTTCCTGACGAAGTAGAAACCTATACACACCGAAGTGGTCGTACTGGTAGAGCTGGAAAATCAGGGGTTTCTATTGTAATTGTAACGAAAAGTGAAATGCGTAAAATCAAATCGATCGAGCGTAAAATTCAACAAAAATTTGAACAAAAAACAATTCCATCAGGAATGGAAATTTGTCAAATTCAATTGTTTCACTTAGCAAACAAAATTCACAATACGGAAGTAAATGACGAAGTAGAAAAGTTTTTACCTTCTATTAGTGAAATTTTTGAAGATACTTCTAAAGAAGAATTAATTAAAAGAATGGTTTCTGTTGAATTTAACAGATTCTATAATTACTACAAAAAATCAAAAGATCCGAATCAAATCACAAGTTCTGATACTGGATCAGACAATCACTATTCATCAAATGGTGGTGGAAATGCAAATAGTACACGTTATTTCATCAATGTTGGTGAAAAAGACGGATACGATTGGATGCGTCTAAAAGATTTCTTAAAAGAAACATTAGATTTAGGACGCGACGATGTGTACAAAGTGGATGTAAAAGAAAGTTTCTCTTTCTTCAATACAGATGTTGACAAAAAAGAGCGTGTTTTAGAACACTTTACAGACTTTAAAGTTGACGGACGTTTTGTAAATGTTGAAGAATCTACTACTGGCGGTGGCGGCGGTGGTGGAAACCGAAGACGCTCTAGTGGCGGTGGTGGCGGCGGAAACCGAAGACGTTCTGGCGGCGGAGATAGCGGCGGTGGCGATCGTAGAAGAAGAGATCGTTCATCATCATCTTCATCATCTGATGGTGGAAGAAGAAGAAGCAGCGGCGGAGATAGCGGCGGCGGATTCAGAGGAAGATCAAGAAGAAAATAACAGCAAATACTGTTAATATTAAGCAAAAAGTGCGCTACGGCGCACTTTTTTTAGTTTTGTTTAGTATTTTTATCCAGAAATTAGTCAATAAGACGATTTTATAAATTTGCTTACATGAAGAAAGTATATACTTTTCTAATTTTATTTTTAGCTATTACGACACTTGCTGCCCAAACTGATAAAAAAGTCTATGCAAAAGTTGTGAACGATGCAGACGATAAACCAATGCCAAATGTGCATGTAGTAAATTTGACAAATATAAAAGGTGTTATCACAAACGCTAAAGGAGAATTTGAACTCACCGCAAAAGCTGAAGATATATTATTCTTTTCTTTTTTAGGATTCAAATCGATCAAAGTTCGTGTTACGAATGACATGTTGAAATACAAAGGTTCATCTACGATTCGATTGACGGAATTAGCGTATGCGCTTGAAAAAGTTGTATTAACGCCGTATCAGCTCACAGGATATTTAGATATTGACGCCAAAAATGTTCCATATCGTCCAAATTACAGATACCGAATTGCGGGACTTTCCACAGGTTACGAAGCTGGAGAAAACGCACCAGGAGCAATTTCTACGGTTTTAGGAGCCATATTTAATCCGGCTGACTTCTTGCAGAAAACATTCGGCAAAAAGCCACAACAAATGCGCAAACTGCGTCAAATGAAGGAAGATGATGAAATCAGAAACTTATTAGCTTCAAAATTTGATCGTCAAATGGTGCGTGAGTTGCTTCAAGTAGAACGTGTAGATATTGACGAAATTCTTTCGTTATGTAACTATTCTAAAACGTTTATCACGAATGCGAACGATCTTCAAATCTTAGATGCAATCAATGATTGTTACGAAGAATATAAAGTTTTGAGTAGAGATAAGAAGAAGTAGTGTTTTTGGGTGTTAGGTATTAGGTATTAGGTATTAGGTATTAGGTATTAGGTATTAGGTATTAGGTATTAGGTATTAGGTATTAGGTATTAGGTAAAAAAATCTTTATAATTTAAAAGTTGTGTTTTTCACTGTTAATTTTCACTTTTAGTTTTTAACTTTTAACTTTTCACTTTCAACTTTCAACTTTTAACTCTTAACTCTTAATTTTTCACTTTCAACTTCAATCTTTTTCTAAAACAAATTCACACTTTTAATTAAAACTAATCAACACTCAATCGTTGTAGTAGTTATTTTTTAGTCGAATCTTAATTTCACGATATGAAAATAGCATTGTAACCTTTATATTGCAAGTGTTCAAAATTCAATTACACACAATTATGAAGCAATTATCGGTACTATTTATAGTCTCTCTATTTATTTTTTCTTGCGAAATAAAACCTTCAGAAGTTACCAAAACAACTACCGAAGCACAACCTTTTGTGTGGGAAGCTGCAAACGTATATTTTATGTTGACAGATCGCTTCTATAATGGAAACAAAGAAAATGATCTAAATTTTGATAGAACAAACGAACCTGCAAAACTCCGAGGTTTTATGGGCGGCGACATGGCAGGAATTACACAAAAAATAAAAGATGGCTATTTTGATGATTTAGGAATCAACGCAATTTGGTTTTCGCCTGTCTTAGAGCAAATTCACGATAGTACAAATGAAGGCACAGGAAACACATATGCGTTTCACGGATATTGGACAAAAGATTGGACAAATTTCGATGCAAATTTTGGAACAGCCGAAGATTTTAAGACATTAATTGAAACTGCTCACAAACACGGAATCCGAATTTTAATGGATGTTGTCATAAATCATACAGGTCCTGTAACGGAAAAAGATCCTGTTTGGGACACTAATTGGGTTCGTACTTCGCCTAACTGTTCGTATCAAAATTATGAAACTGCGGTGAGTTGTACGTTGGTAGAAAATCTTCCAGATATTTTGACAGAAAGTAACGAAGCTGTTGCATTGCCAGCACCTTTAATGGCAAAATGGAAAGCAGAAGGTCGTTATGAGCAAGAAGTAAAAGAGTTGGATGAATTTTTTGAAAAATCAGGTTTAGAAAGAAATCCAAAAAATTATATCATCAAATGGCTAACGGATTATGTGCGTGAATATGGCGTAGATGGTTTCCGAGTTGATACCGTAAAACATGTGGAAGAAAGTGCTTGGAATTCGTTAAATAATCAAGCTAAAATCGCTTTCGCTGAATGGAAAACTAACAATCCTGAAGCGGTTTTGGATGAAAATGACTTTTTTATGTTGGGCGAATTGTACGGTTACGGAATTGACTCGAAACGTTTCTATGATTTTGGCGATAAAAAAGTAGATTACTACGCAAATGGTTTTGATAATTTGATCAATTTTCAATTCAAATACGATGCAAAAAACGATTATGAAAGCATCTTCTCTAAATATGACGAAATTCTACATAATGACTTAAAAGGAAAAAGCGTGATGAATTATATTAGCTCGCATGACGACGGACAACCTTTTGATAAAGAGCGAAGTAAAACCTACGAATCTGCAACTAAACTACTTTTAACGCCAGGGATTTCACAAGTGTATTATGGCGATGAAACAAAACGTTCGCTGATTATTGAAGGAACAAATGGCGATGCAACCTTGCGTTCGTTTATGAATTGGGAAGATATCAACAATCCTGAAACTAAAGATTTATTATTACATTGGCAAAAGCTAGGAACATTCCGAAAAGCGCATCCTGCAATTGGCGCTGGAGTACATAAAATGTTGTCTAAAAGTCCATATGTATTCGCTAGAAACTACAAAAATGACAACGTTGTTATCGGATTGGATTTAGCGAAAGGAAGTAAAGAAATCAATGTTTCAGATCAGTTTAAAAATGGTGTAACTGTAATCGATCATTATTCTGGAAAAACGGCAAAAGTTGTGGGCGGAAAAGTTAGTATTGATTCTGAGTTTTCAATTGTGTTATTGCATCAATAATGAATTTAAAAAAACATAATATTCTATTTTTTATAGTTGTAAGTGTTGTTGCGATTGTATTATTCAAGACAACTGCAATGGATAAAATGACATATTTTGCTTTTGATTTTGGTCGTACATTTAATTACTTACATGGTAATTTAGCGTTGCTTCTTTATTTTTTCATTCTGAATATATTCTTGCACAAAAAACATTTTCTAAAAGCATTTTTATATACAATACTAACAATAGTAATTTCATCAATTTTGGCACTCTTTACTTTTGCCATTTTAATGAATATTTTACAATATGTAGATCAACAAAGAACACCTTTAGGTTGGCAATTTAATTACCAATGGTTTTCAATGATTTTTTTAAGTCTATATTTAATAATTTCTATCAATTGGATTTACAAGAAAATGAATCGTTAAATCTTAAATTACATTTATTAAAAAATTAGTATTTTTATTCCTCAAAAAAGAAGCAACCTATGAAATACGAAGCAACTTCCGTTGACGAATATATTGCACAACTTCCAGAAGATCGAAAAGAAGCAATCACCAAAATTAGAAGTGTTCTTACAGAAAATTTACCAGAAGGTTTCTCTGAACAAATAAATTATGATATGCCATCTTTTGTGGTTTCACATGCTATGTATCCTGGCGGTTATCACTGCGATCCGAAACTTCCTTTGCCTTTTATTAGTTTTGCTTCACAGAAGAATTTTGTAGCATTGTATCACATGGGAATTTACGCAAATCCTGAGTTACTGGAATGGTTTACAACTGAATATCCAAAGCATTGTAAACGCAAATTAGACATGGGAAAAAGCTGTGTTCGTTTCAAAAAAATGGACGATATTCCGTATGAATTAATTGCAGAATTAGCTCAAAAAATGTCACCAAATGATTGGATTGATTTGTATGATAAGAATGTTGCTAAGAAATAATTGAAAATATTGAATACTGAATTTATAAATTCTTGAATATTCGATAAATCGAATGTGCTACTGAACCTGTAAAATTTTAATCATTCGATAAATCGAAATGATCTACCAAATTAAAAACGTTCTTCTTTATACCGATTCACAATATCATCAATGCTTTTAATTGTTTTTTTGCACCAATCAAATCGTTTTTCTAAAATTTCTTCTTCTGTTAATTGCCAAGAAATGTCCGAATTTCGGAGTTTGTTGGTAACATGTTGAAGCGTTATTGCGGCGGAAACTGAAATATTCAAACTTTCAGTAAAACCAACCATCGGAATTTTTAAAAATTCATCGGCTTGCGCCAAAACTTCTTCGCTCAATCCTTCAGTTTCTTTTCCAAAAAAGAAAGCTGCTTTTTGTGTGACATCAAACTCGTGTAAATATTGAGAATCTTTGTGTGGCGTTGTGGCAATGATACGATATCCTTCGCTTTTTAACGTATCAATACATTTTTGTGTGTTTGTATACCGCTGAATATCAACCCATTTCTGTGCGCCCATCGCAATTTCTCTGTCCATTTTTTTGCCCAAACTCGCTTCAACTACATGTACATCTTGCACGCCAAAAACATCACAACTACGCAATACGGCACTTGTGTTGTGCAATTGATATACATCTTCCACAGCAACTGTAAAATGACGCGTACGTTCGGCTAATACTTTGGTGAACAAACCTCTTCTGCGTTCGGTGAGAAAACCTTCTAAATGTTCCAATAAATCTTTGTCAATCATGTTGCAAAACTATCATAAAAACTGTTGTAAGCAAAATAGGGAGCACATTTATAAAATCAACACTTTCTTTGACATCAATTTCAATGTAGAAATGGTATAATTTACTTATTTTAGTATTTCAAAAAAAAATGAAATGAAATATATCTTCACAATACTCCTAACCTATTGTTTCAGTAGTATGTATGCGCAAGATGCAATTCTCAATTATGCTGAAAATGATACTATTAATGACAACGCCGTTATTGATTTTGGAAAAAAACTTCAAGCCTCTTTTTACGAAAAGGAAACAACCTTTTTTCTAGATAATTTTGATAAAGATGGTTTTGCTTCAAAAATTGTATTGACCGACGAAGAAATTGCCAATAGTAAAGATTTGAAAGCATTCAACGGATCATTCAAAAAAGGCTTTTTTAGTAAATTCGATGCGTTTCCGACGAAAATTATTGAAAGCATGGAAAATGACAATTCGTATGATATTGTCAATTTTTATTATAGTGAAGATGAAAAAAAATATCATTTACTATTCCGCATGTTTTCTGATGAAGAAGGATTAAATTATCATGATTATCAGTTAAATTATGTCAACAATAAATTCCTCATAGAAGACCTTTATATTTATACAACAGGCGAATATTTGAGTGATACGTTGCGTCAATTATATCTTATGGCGATTCCAAAAAATTACATGGAAGACATCAACATGAGTAAAGAGCAAATTAGCAATATGGTCTTCATTTTTGGCTATAAAAATTTAGTAGCAAAGAAAGAATACAAAAAAGCACTTGATTTATTAAATAATTTAAAAGGCGATATTAGAAATCAAAAAATATTTTATATTCTAAAAATTCAAGTTGCTTCTGAGATTAATGAAGTCTATTATATGGAAGCGATTGATGAGTTATTAAAAAAATTTCCAGATGATCCTTCTACGCAATTAATGGCGGTAGATTATTATGTAATGTTGAAAGATTACAATGCAACAATGGGCGCATTGAATCAATTACAGGAAGTCACCGAAGATGATTTTGTGGAATATGTAAAAGGAAATATGGCATGGGAATTTGAAGATTATGAAGGTGCTGAAAAAGCCTACACATATATCATGAACGAATATCCTAACTATCAAATGGCAAAAATAAACCTGTTATATTTGTATGATTTTTTAGAGAAACATGAAGACAATATTTTATTACTCAATAAAATTATAAATAGTGAAGAATTTTCAAAACAAGAGTTGATCGATTTCATTGACGATAAAGAAAATGAATTTATAAACTTACCAAACGCTGCAATTTATACAAAATGGAAAGAAAAAAAATAGTTGTGCTCACAGGCGCAGGAATTAGTGCCGAAAGTGGTATTCAAACATTTCGTGATGCTGACGGTTTGTGGGAAGGACATGATGTTATGGAAGTTGCATCGCCTGGTGGTTTTGAGAGAAATCCGGCGTTGGTGTTAGATTTTTATAATCAACGTAGAAGAGAATTAAAAAATGTTGTTCCAAATGAAGGTCACAAAGCATTGGTTGCGCTTGAAAAAAAATACGATGTTACCATTATTACACAAAACGTAGACAATTTACATGAACGTGCAGGAAGCTCCAATATTATGCATTTACATGGCGAATTGTCAAAATCGAGAAGTACCAAAACGCCTTATAAAATTTATGATTGTTCCGATGATATTTCGTTGGGCGATTTGTGTGAAAATGGCGCGCAATTACGTCCGCACATTGTTTGGTTTGGCGAAGCTGTTCCTATGATTGAATCGGCTGTTGCCGAATGTACACAGGCAGAAATTTTGATTATTATTGGAACTTCAATGCAAGTGTATCCTGCTGCTAGTTTGATAGATTATGTTCCAGAAAATACTAAAATATATTTTATAGATCCAAAACCTTCGCTTCCACGAAATTCATATGAAAACTTAACGGTTATTGCTGAGAATGCTTCTGTTGGTGTTGCTAAGGTTGTACGTGAATTAATTTGAAGATTTTTCAATTTGAAGATTTGTCAATTTGAAAATTCGTCGATTTGAAAATTTGAAAATGACTTACTCATCTCGCTTTGCTTTATGCTATTTTGGGTTTTGGGTTTTGGGTTTTGGGTTTTGGGTTTTGGGTTTTGGGTCAAAAACAACATTTTCAAATTATGTAGCATCTCAACTTCGCTCGATGTGATATTTTCAAATTAAAGAATTAGTACTTTTCAAATTATGTTGTTTTGACCCCTGTAAAACAAGAGTATTCTTTTAAATTTCGTTAGTTAAATTATGCGGTTAATTTTTTCATTAAAATTAGGTGTTTATCTTGATTCCATTTTTCAATTGGGGTTATTTTTCCTAGTAATCCATGTAGCCTTTCATTATTATAAAACAGCACATATTGTTTAAGGATTTTTTCTATCTCTCCAAAGGTTCTATATTCAAATCTCTGAAAAACTTCTTTTTTCAAAATGCCATGATAAGCTTCTATATGAGCGTTCTCTTCTGGTGTTGCTATATGCGTAAATTCTTGACTTACACCTATAAGTTCTAAATACTCTCTTACATTTTTTGCAATAAACTGACTCCCGTTATCACTTCTAATAACAACATTATTTGGATATTGATAATTTAAAAACAATTCAGACAATAACGCTATCACTTGCGCTTGTTTAATTGAAAAAGCAAATAGATCTATTAATATTCTTCGCGTATGAACATCTATTATAGAAAGTAAATAAGCGTTTTTACCAGCACTTGGTATCCAAACTATCTTTATGTCCATCTCTAGGCAGTCAAAGGGTTTTACGGTTTTTACTTTCCTGAATTTAACAAACTTACGTCCAGAACCACTCCTATTAATACGATTTTTTAATTTCAATAGATTTGCTTGTTTTAGTATTCTATATAGTTTTTTATGGTTTATTGTATAGCCATCCCGATTCAAATAGCAAGTCATTAACCTGTAACCACAATCTATAAATGGATGACTTAGTATTTTCTTTACAGATTCAACCACAATATCTTGAGTGACAAATCCATTGTTATTATGATAGGTAAATTTACTTGGTTTATTACCTTTTTTTCCAAAACTTGGTTTACGATAGTAACTGCTATGAACAATACCAACCATATTAATTACCTTAGTTTTGCTAATCTTGTGCTTACTCAAAATAGCATCAACTAAATCTTTCTTGGATCGGATGTCCCAAACTTTTTTTTTAAGAGTTCTCGTTGAATTTCTAATTCAATTTCTTTATTACTCAATAGCTTACGGAGTATTCTATTTTCTTCTTCTGCATGCTTTAATTCCTTACTACGAGTATCATAAGTAACTTTTAAGCCAGCTTCTCCTTGGGTATCATGTTTCTTCTTCCAACTATAAAAAGTGCCAGTACTAACACTATATTTACGACAAGTCTCAACAATACCAAGTTCCTCAGAACAGGATAGTATTTCTAACTTTTCTTGTAAACTCCATTTCTTGTATTTCATCTCTCAAAGGTATTATTTGAAATTTAAAAGAACACTCCGAAATTATTTGGGGCTAAAGTATATGTATCATCTCGACTGCGCTCGATGTGACATTTTCAAATTAAAGAATTAGTATTTTTCAAATTATGTAGCATTTCAACTGCGCTCGATGTGACATTTTCAAATTAACACATTTTCAAATTCTCAAATTAGTATTTTTCAAATTATGTAGCATTTCAACTGCACTCGATGTGACATTTTCAAATTAACACATTTTCAAATTTTCAAATTAAAGAATTAGTGCTTTTCAAATTATGTATCATCTCAACTGCGCTCAATGTGACATTTTCAAATTAACACATCTTCAAATTTTCAAATTAGAGAACTTTCAAATTAAAAAATTATTGAGGAGCATCTTTTTTTAAAGCCATAACCGCTCTTGATGTTTTTACCCAATCTCTTATTTCTTCAATTTGTGTTTCGGTTAATTCTGCATCAGAATGTGTCCACAAATACGAATCTATTGGCATATGTCCTTTTTCAATTTCTTCAATGACTTCTTCTAATTTATGATCTTTTCGCTTCCAAGAATATGTACTCCATTCGGAGAAGTTTAGTTCTTCTTTTCCATGTTTTACATGATCGTTCATCCAATACGAAATTGGTTCAATGTTACTGTACCAAGGATATTCAGTATTGCTAGAATGACAATCAAAACAAGCAACTTTCAACGTAGCTTGCACAGAAGCTGACGGATTTGTCTCTGTTAGAAAAGGTTGCAAATCAGCAATATCGCCTTCATTTTTTTCGGGTCCAAAAAATTGTAAAATTACCAATACAATTAATGCTAAGACTGCTATCTTTTTAAGTATCTTCATCATGTTATTCTTATTTGGTCTAAAAATATAAAAAGTATGACATTTGAACAACTCTATTCGGAGCTAAATTATGTTAATCATTCTCGCGAAAAGCGAAAGTATTATGCAACGATAGTTTTAAACGATGCAACATTACTGCCAACATTACTAAAAGTTGTGTTTACCGTAGACGATAAAATTTCGGCAAGAGCCGCATGGTTATTTGAGTTTGTTGCCAGAGAAAATTTAGACGCAATTCTCCCACATTTAGACGTTTACACAGAAAAAATGCAAACTGTACATTTAGATCCTGCAGTTCGTCCGATAGCGAAAGTTGCCGAATATTTGATTGGCGCATACTACGATAAAACAGCAAATAAAACTCAAGAAAAATTAACCAAAAAACATCGTGAAAAAATTGCAGAAGTCTGTTTTGATTGGATGATGAGCGATCAAAAAGTAGCCGTAAAAGCATATTCAATGAGTTCGCTGTTTTTATTGGGAAACGAATTTGATTGGATTCACGAAGAATTACTCCTTATTTTAGAACGCGATTATCTATCGCAAAGTGCCGCATTCAAAGCGAGAGCAAGAGACCTTATAAAGCGAATTAAAAAAGCAAGATAATAAAGTGTAAAATTTTTATTTCAAGTATATTTGTGCGCTTAAACAACAACACAACTACAATGACGCTTACTACGCTTAATGCAATTTCCCCTATTGATGGACGCTATCGTACTAAAACTATCTCTTTAGCTAATTATTTTAGCGAAGAATCACTAATAAAATACCGTGTTTTAGTCGAAGTTGAATATTTTATTGCTTTGTGCAATCTGCCTTTACCACAATTGAAAGATTTTGATGCTTCTTTGTTTGATGATTTACGCAATATTTATGAAAATTTTTCTTCAGAAGATGCACAAGCCATCAAAGAGATTGAGAAAGTAACCAATCATGATGTAAAAGCGGTTGAATATTTTATTAAAGACCAATTTGAAAAATTAGATATTTCACATTATAAAGAGTTTATCCACTTCGGATTAACTTCTCAAGATATTAACAATACAGCAATTCCGCTTTCTATTAAAGAAGCTTTGAAAGATGTATATTTACCAGAATTGATGCGTGTTTTGGATAAATTAAAAACCTTAGCTAACGAATGGGCAATTATTCCAATGTTAGCCAGAACACACGGTCAGCCAGCATCTCCAACACGTTTAGGAAAAGAAATTGAAGTATTTACTACGCGTATTGAAGCGCAAGTAGCATCGATTGCTGGAATTCCACATGCTGCAAAATTTGGTGGCGCCACTGGAAATTTTAACGCGCACAAAGTTGCGTATCCTTCGGTTGATTGGAAAGCATTTGGAAACGATTTTGTGGAACGTATTTTAGGATTACACCATTCATTCCCAACTACACAAATAGAACATTACGATCATTTAGCAGGAATTTTTGACGGATTGAAACGTATCAACACAATTTTTATTGATTTGAATAGAGATTTCTGGACGTATATTTCTATGGATTATTTTAAACAAAGAATTAAAGAAGGCGAAGTTGGTTCATCTGCAATGCCACATAAAGTAAATCCTATTGATTTTGAGAATAGCGAAGGAAATTTAGGAATCGCAAATGCAATTTTTACTCATTTGTCTGCAAAGCTTCCAATTTCGCGTTTGCAGCGTGATTTAACAGACTCAACAGTGTTAAGAAACGTTGGTGTTCCGTTTGGTCATACAATCATAGGATTTCAGTCTACTTTAAAAGGATTGAATAAGTTATTATTGAATGCCGATAAGTTTGCAGAAGACTTAGAAAATAACTGGGCAGTTGTTGCAGAAGCGATTCAAACGATCTTAAGAAGAGAAAATTACCCAAATCCGTACGAAGCTTTGAAAGGTTTGACAAGAACTAATGAAAAAATCACAAAAGCGTCAATAGCGGATTTTATTGATACTTTAAACATTTCTGACACTATAAAATCTGAATTAAAAAGTATAAATCCAAATAATTATACAGGAATTTAATATTTCTTGTCAATTGGCATCTTTTTTTTGTTAATTTTGCAAAGCAAAAAACTAACAAATATAAATCCTTGTGGATATCAAGCTTACACATTCGAAAGTAGATCAAAGTTTGAACGCTACTCAAAATATTGGTCGATTACAAATTAAAAAAGTAATCTACAACAAAGCGTTTAAATCTTTTATTAAAGCCAATTATGGCTCTGGAATTCATTTCGGTAGTATGAACAATAACTTAGAAGAAATTCTCAAAAAGCTTTCGCTAGATGATGTAATGAGAGGAGTTGTGAAGTTGCCAATGATTGATGTTAATACGTTATCCGTTGTCAATGACGATCATAATGAGTTTGCTGACTTTGACTTGTATGATAGCTTTACCTGTACTTTTTTAGCAAAAGAAGGAATTAGTTCAGAAAAGTTTATGGAAGGAATTGAAACACTAAAGACAGAATTTTTAAATACGTACAATAAAAGTGCGCATTCAGAAATTACTGAAAAAGAACACGAAAACCGTTTGTATACAAAGAAAAGAGAAATTAAAGAGATTGCTGTTTCTATAATATTAGCAATTATTGCTTTAGTTTTAATATACTTGTTCTCTAACAGGTTATTTTAATTTCAAAATTATAATTTATAAAAGAGGATACATGTATAAAATTACATGTATCCTCTTTTTAGTTTGTTGGCATTAAAAATTTTGAAAGATCGCCAAGATTCATATCTCCTTCAGAAAGGTCGCGCTGTCCTGCAATTTTATACAATTCCATAAACTTATTCATAGTCATATCATTACCAATAATTCTTGCCACAGCAAAACCAGTTTCTTTGTTTGATAAGAAAATAATAATCTCATCAATAGAATCTTCTTCTCCAGAAAATTTAATAATTCCTTTGTTTCCTAGATTGATGAGTTCTTCATATTTTTTCTGTTGTAAGATTGTCTTAACCTTTTTGTTTTCGGCAATAAACTCTTCTTTTTTAGTCGGATCGTATTTATAGATTAATACATTGATACGATCAACAGCTTCAAAAGCAACTTGTTGTTCGGCAGTTAAGTTTAACTCCGCAGGTTTTATAATACTTTTAGGAATACTGCTCGACGAGAAACCTACTTTTTCTGCGCTATTTAATATATAGTTTTGCAAGCTATTCTTGTCTGAACAACTACTCATTCCGATGGAAATTAAAACTAGGACTAAAATTGATTGTATAGTTTTCATATGTTTTTTGATGAATGATGAATGATGAATTTTGGGTAGTATAAAAAAGTGCGTCAACAGCTAAAACTATTGACGCACTTGGAAAAATGTACTCTAATTAGTTCTTTTTCTTTCTCTTAGCATCTTTTAAATGTTCTCCACCTGGAATATCCATTTTACTTGTAAGCTTAGATATTTGCGTTAAATCGATATCTCCAGTTAATGAAACCACTACGGTATTGATACTTCTATCTTCCATTTTCACTTTATCTTCGATTCCGGTGATATACATCAATAACTCTTCTACACGTGTATCACTCTTTCCAGATTTCACATAAAACATCATACGTGAGCTTCCTTCTCGTACTTCCATTAATTCTTCTAAATTGTTCGAATGCTTTCCAACCCATTTTTGAAGATCTGCTGAAATTTTAACATTGCTTGTTGCAATAGTTTTAAAGCTTGTAATACTATTTACCATATTCAAAAACTCTTTTGCGTCTGGATCATCAGAATCTATGCCCATAGTAGCGAGCATTTTAAACATTTTTGGCTTAATAGAAACGTATGCTACTTCTTCATTATCAGCATATTTTTCAAAAATATCTTGTCCGAATGTAATGAATGGTATTACCATTAACATTACTAAAATTGCTATTTTTCTCATATCTTAATTGTTTTCTGTTATAAAAATTTTGTTTGTTGTTTCTGTAAATTGATTTAAATGATTGATTTGACTTGCTCCGCTATTAAAATTTTCAGAAACTAGTGTCATTGTTTCTTTGAACTGTGCATACGCTAAAAGTGCTTCATCTTTTTCTGAAGATGATGTTCTACCTAACTGTGTAATTGCAATTCCACTCATAAGAACAAATACGGCGGCAACAGAAATCCATTTTAAATAGTTTTTTCTAGGTTTTAATGGAACATTGCGTGTAAATCGTTCTTCTTTTAAATTAGCAAAGTGCTGAAACATTGACTGATACTCTTGCAAATGCGGCGCCACATTTTCTTGCGTGAAATACAGCTGTAACTCTTGTTCTTCTTGAACCGTTGTTGTTGCTTCGAAATACTTCTCTAATAATTTTTCTATGTTAACTAACTCCATAGTTGTGTTTTTTTGTGAGTTCTTCTCTTATGTACTTTCTTGCTCTTGATAATGCTACGCGTATTGCGGTTGGATTCATATTTACCACTTTTGCAATTTCTTCAAAATCATATTGCTCAATATCTCTGAGTTGAATAATGATTTTTTGCTGATCTGGTAATTGATTCATAATTTCATGAACAAAATTGACACTATCTTTTAATTCTAATTCTCGTTCTAACGATGTATTTTCATCTGTATAATTACTGTGAACTAACTTTAAATTGCTTGCTTGCTTTGATTTTAATTTGTCCAAACAGTAATTTTTAGTCATTGTCATTGCAAAAGCTTCTACATTAGTATACGTTTCAATCTTCGTTTTTTTCGACCATAATTTCAATAATACTTCTTGAGTTGCGTCTTCAGCTTCTTCACTGGAAACTAGCAACCGCTTTGCCAATCGGTACAATTTGTCTTTAAAAGGCAATATCATATGTAAAAAATCTGCCTGTTTCATAATGACAATACTTAATTTCGGTTGGTTATAAGGAAGACGAACGAGTTACGAATTTGTTACAAATACTTTTTATTTTACAATAATGTCGCTATTTTTAGTGTTTATAAAAGTAAACCCAAAGTAAGACACCGCTATGATAAAGAAAATTATGAATATAAAAAAATTGCTCTTCCTATTCGTTGCTGCTTCTGTAGTTACCATAAGTTGTACAGATCAAGATGATAATCTGTTTAGTGTATCATCTGATTTAGAAGTGCAAGACTTTGTTTGGAAAGGATTAAATCTATGGTATTTTTGGCAAGGTGAAGTAACCGATTTAGCCGATAGTAAGCTAGATAACAGTGAAAATTACATTTCTTTTTTAAACAGTTACCCAAATCCTGCCGATTTATTTGAACATTTACGTGATCCAGATGATCGTTTTAGTGTCATTGTAAGTGATTATGATATCTTACAAAATTCGCAGCAAGGAACTTCAGAATCAAATGGTGTTGACATTCGGTACATCTTTTTAAATAGTGGAAGCTCCGAAGTTATTGGATATGTGCGTTACATTGTACCAAACTCAGATGCAGACGGAAAAGATATTCGTCGTGGAGATATTGTATATGCTGTAAACGGAACAAGTTTATTCTATAATTCTGAAACAGATAACAATTTAGATTTATTAGATCCTACATCGTACACATTCAATTTAGCGGATTTAACTGTAACTAACGGCGTTCGTTCTTTTTCTCCTAACGGAAGAAACATCGATCTAACAAAAACAAACATTACAGAAAATCCTATTTTGGTAACTGCAACCATTGATGTCGGTCCAAAAAAAGTTGGATACATCATGTACAATCAATTTATTTCAGACTTTGATACACAATTAAATGCTGCTTTCGCAGATTTTCAAGGACAAGGCGTAACCGAATTAGTATTAGATTTTCGGTACAATCCAGGAGGATTCGTAAGTACAGCTATACGATTGGGAAGTATGGTTACAGGACAGTTTGATGGACAATTGTTTACAAAATTCCGTTACAATGATAAAATTCAGCCACAGCTAACGGACGAACAAGAAAATCGGTATTTCACCAATTCACTAAGTACTGGCGCGGCAATTAACAGCCTAAACTTAACCAAAGTATATGTGTTAACTACAGGAAGTTCAGCTTCTGCAAGCGAATTAATGATTAATTCATTAGAACCTTATATTGATGTAAGACAAATAGGAACAACGTCAAGAGGAAAAAATGAAGCTTCCGTTTCTTTATACGATTCGCCTTCTTGGACATTTGGCGATTCTCAATTGAATACAAATCACAAATGGGCAATGCAACCGTTAATTTCTCGCTTGGAAAATAGCGCAGGTTTTTCAGACTATACAGATGGATTGAATCCAGATATTGTACTTTCAGAAGATTTAACCAATTTAGGAGTTCTAGGAGATGAAAACGAACCTTTACTAGCAGCTGCTTTGGCAGATATCGCTGCGGCTGGAAGACCATTAAACTTCAACCAAACTAAAATAGTTCCTATTGAAGCAATTACAGATACAAAATTGCTCAGAATTACTGGAGATCGTATGTATATCGATTTAAAAGTTGGCGATAGCGACGACGGATTACAAAATCATAAATTGATTATGAACTAATATTATAATTTGTAACATCGATCTCAGTCGAGATATTTATAAAACACAAAAAACGCTTCTAAGAAATTAGAAGCGTTTTTTTTATGTTTGAACTTTATGTAATCTATCAAATAAGCATTATAGATTCAAAGAAAATCCAACGCGAACGTTTGTTCCTCTTGTAGTAAATCCTATAATTTCTGTATACTCTTCATTAAAGATATTTGAAACGGTTAAAAACCCACTTAAATGCTTGCTAAATTGATGATTCACATTTGCGCCAATCAAGTTGAAAGAATCCAAGGTTACATCTTGAAATGTTGAGAAATCTGTATCCAAACGATCTGATGTAAATTGGTATGACAAACCAGCATTTGTTTTTGACGTAAACGCATATGCAACATTTAAGTTTGCTTTGTGCTTAGGAATTCGCAATACCTTTACATCTTTTTTCTCAGTAAATGTATAATTTGCGTTCACAGTTAAATTTTCAATTGGCGTAGCCGTAACTTCAAATTCGAAACCATTTACGGTAAACTCATCAGAAATATTTTGATATTCGCCTGCAAACGTAGTAAAATCAGTCACTACATAATCAATGAAATTTTCTTCTTTTCTGTTGAAATAAACAGCGCTTAGACGTAAATTATCAGACAACTTCACTTCTACTCCACCTTCTAATGTTGTGTTTTCTTCTGGTGCTAAATCTGGATTTGCTCCAAAATTTCCAAATAATTGCGACAATGAAGGCGCAATAAATGATGTACTATATGAACCGAATACTTTTGCATATCCTTTTCCGAATGGCATTCTGTACGATGGATTCAAATTGTACGTAAAGTGACTTCCGTATTCGCTATGATTGTTCATTCGCGCGCCAGCGTTTACATTCAATCCAACTTCAGAAACATAGACAACATTTACATATGGATCTACAATTGAAGAAGATTTTTCTTCAATAAATTCAGTTTGATTGTCAATATAATTCAATCCAACAACAGTGTAAAACTTGTTATTGAAGTCGTATTTGTTGTAAATATCCAATGCAATTGTTTCACCTTCAAACGTAGATGGAAAATTTGATTTAAACTCACGATCAATTTTAGTATACGCCGCATTTAACGTTACACTACCATTTTTGTAGGTGTATTTTGGAGCGATTCCGAAACGAAATTGTTCGCTTTCACTTGTAAAATCAGCATCAGCTATTGGAAATGAATTATCATAATCACTTTTAAATTTATCTAAAGTTCCAAAAATACTTGCTTCAAAAGCATTAGAAAATTTATATCCAAGCTTCACATTTGTATTGATTCTTGAAAAACGATCGCTTTCTTTTCCAATAACAGCAGATAATCCGTCTGTATTTTGATGACCAAAACCAACAACATATGTCAATTTATCAGCAGTTCCATCAACTCGAACACTATTTGAAAAATCATTCACATTATAATCGGAATCGTCTTGTGATTGATTCGTTCCAAAAGAACTATTCACACGCAACGCAATCGAATCTTCCGAAGCTTTTTTAGTTGTAATACTGATAACTGCTGTTGCCGCGCCACTTCCGTAGAGCGTACTCGAAGCACCTTTTACAATTTCGATAGATTCAATTTGATCCAATGCTAACAAACGTAAATCGAAATCATTTGCAATAGAAGAAGGATCATTTACCTGAATTCCATCAATCAAAATTAATACTTGTCGGTTGTTTCCGCCACGCACAAAATAACTCAAGTTTTGTCCTGCGTTACTTCTACTTCCCAAAATTTCAATTCCACTTTTGGTATTGATAACTTCGGCAACTGTTTTTCCTTGATTCTTTGTAATTTCTTCGCTAGAAATCGTAATCACGGTTTTTCCAGAATTTTCACGTTTCAATGCATGTCGTGAATCTGAAATGACAACTTCATCCAATTGTTCTTTTTCGTCTTGCTGTTGTGCAAATACCGAAGTACACGCCAATAACAAAGCACTAACAGATAGTACTGTTTTTTTCATTTGTTTTCGTTTTATGGGAATAAAGTATGGGTTTCCATACGCAAACTCTTATCCCGAAAGTTTGACATTAATTGCGAAATGTGGCAGGTCTCCTGACTTGCAATTTGTTATATACCTTCCCGAATACTCAGTGGTCATGTAGTTATAACAACTCATTGTTGAAAATGAGGTACTGAAAAAATTTCCAGTACATGCTTACAGTTGCGGGAACAGTTCAAGAATGAAAGCGTGTTGCTTTTTCACTTGATTCCCTTTTAATTCGAGCATACTTAACGTAGGTTCGAAACCAAAATTCGGCGCAAAAATAAACATTCTTTAATATCTATCTACTAAAAGATGAAATAATATTACTTTTGAAGAAATTTAACTTAACCTATCATGCAACAATTCAAATCTATTTACTACCTATTTTTCCTTTTCTGTGTTTTTATTTTTTCGTGTAAAACGGAAAAGAAAGAAACTCCTCAGAACAAATTGCCAACTCCTGCTGTTACTGAAAAAACAACGAATGCAATTTCACATGCAAAGGGGTTTACGATTAAAAAACAAGGAAATATCACACTTATAAAAGTATTTTCACCTTGGCCAGATGCTGACAAAGATTTTACATATGCGTTAATTCCGAGAGAAAAAGCGGCTTCAATTGTGTTAGATCGTGACGCGTATGACGCAATTGTGTTGACGCCAGTTGAACGCATTGTAGTAACTTCTACAACGCACATTCCAATGTTGGAAATGCTTGGCGCAGAAAAAACGTTGGTTGGTTTTCCTGATACTAGTTATATTTCTTCTGAAAAAACACGCGCATTGATTGATGCTGGAAGCGTAAAAGATATTGGGCAAAACGATCAAATTAATATTGAATTATTGATTGATTTACAACCAGAACTTGTGATTGGTTTTTCTATCAATAATACTAATCCGACGTATAAAACGATTCAAAAAGCGAATATTCCTGTGGTTTATAATGGCGATTGGACAGAGAAAACACCTTTAGGAAGAGCTGAATGGATTCGATTTTTCGCACCATTTTTCCAAAAAGAAGCAAAAGCTATCGAAGTTTTTAACGCGATTGAAGAAAATTACAATGAAGCTAAAGAATTAGCGCAAAAAGCTACTACGAAACCAACTATTTTAAGTGGTGCAATGTATAAAGATATTTGGTATTTGCCTGCAGGCGAAAGTTTTCAAGCGCAGTTTTTGAAAGATGCAAATGCCGATTATATTTGGTCAACTTCTGAAGGAACGGGAAGTTTATCGTTAAGTTTAGAAAGTGTTTTAGACAAAGCAAGTGAAGCAGAAATTTGGATTGGTCCAAACCATTATAAAAGTTATAAAGAAATGGGAGAAGCAAGCAAACATTATGCACAATTTGCTCCTTTTAAAAATAAAAAAATATTTAGTGCGGCAAATACGCTTGGAGAAACTGGCGGAACCATCTATTATGAATTGGCACCAACACGACCAGATATTGTTCTAAAAGACATCATAAAAGCAATACATCCTGAAGTTTTACCAAACTATGAACCTTACTTTTTTAAACCTTTAAAATAATTTTTTGCCAACTCAAAAATCATATCGTCTCACGTTTATCATTCTCAGTATTGTATTGATTAGTTGTTTTCTGATTAATATTAGTTTGGGTTCAGTAGCGATTCCGTTGAAAGGAATTTTTGCAGCATTTACAGGTGGCGAAATTGACAAAGAAACGTGGCGAATTACCATTTTAGACATTCGATTTCCAAAAGCCATTGCAGCAGTTTTGGTCGGTTTTGGATTGTCGCTAAGCGGATTATTGATGCAAACATTATTCAGAAATCCACTTGCTGGACCTTTTGTCTTAGGATTGAGTTCTGGCGCAAGTTTAGGAGTTGCGTTGTTAATTATGGGCGCATCAGCTTTTGGTGGATTTTTCGGAACGTTATTATTATCAGATTACAGTTTGGTAATTGCGGCAAGTTTGGGAAGTTTTTTGGTGTTATTGACGGTAATTGCAGTTTCTTATCGCGTAAAAGATACGATGTCTATTCTTATTATCGGATTGATGTTTGGAAGCATAACTGGCGCAATTGTAAGCGTTTTGACCTATTTTAGTGATGCGGACGAATTGAAGCAATTTATGATGTGGACACTCGGTTCATTAGGAAATTTAGATTGGGAAGAACTGAGTATTCTTGGTAGTTTGATTGTTGCCGGAATTGGATTGAGTATTGTTTCTATAAAATCATTGAATGCCTTTCTTTTGGGCGAAAATTACGCACGTAGTTTAGGAATTAATATTAAAACTTCTCGGTATATAATTATTATTGCGACTAGCTTTATGGCAGGAAGTTGTACTGCTTTTGTAGGACCAATTGCTTTTATTGGTTTGGCAGTTCCGCATATAACTCGCTTGTTTTTTAACACGACAAATCATAAAATTTTAGTTCCAAGTGTTTGTTTAATTGGTGCAATTTTAATGCTAATTTGTGATAGTATTGCGCAAGTTCCGTTTAGTGAAATTACATTGCCAATTAACGCGATTACGTCAATAATTGGCGCGCCTGTTGTGATTTGGTTGTTAGTCAGAAAACGAAAGATGATTTTTTAATTAGACTCGCTTCGCTTTTGGACTCGTTCCCGCGTAGACGGGAATCTCTTGGAAACGGCTTCGCCTTTAGTACCGCTTCGCTTTTAGACTTCCAAGTTTGCTGACATTGAGCGGAGTCGAAGTGATCGCTACGCTCTTGGTATTTGAATTATTCACAATTCAGAAAAACTTATAAACTTTTAAACTTTTAACTCCTAACTAGATTTTGAGTTATTTAAAACTGTAGTCGTGAGTGATTTTGTATCTTTCCACTCAAATTAAAATCCTTGAAAATGAAAGCTTTTTTTGCTGTACTATTGATGTGTTTTGTATGTTTTTCTTGTTCGAAAGTGAAAGAGACAACAAAAAGTGCTATTAAAGAAGGTGGAAAAATCGTTGGTGAATCTGTTGGCGAATTTGGAAAAGGTTTGTCAGAAGGTGTTGAGAAATCGTTTAAAATAAATATCAGCGCAAGCGAAGAAATCACTAACAAAGGTGTTTCTTTTGGTAAGATTACATTGAGTAATTCCGTTGGCGGTTCAGATAATATTCTGAATGTGTATCTAATTTTTGATCAAGATTTTGATGAAACACTTTCACTTAAGGTGTTTGACAACGAAAATCTAGAAATGGGTAGAACTTCTACTTTTGTTTCTGCCAAAAAAGGAGAAGCTGATTTCTTTGAGTTTCAATTCAACAAAAAAACAAATATTGATAGCGATAGTATGATTTTTATGGAATGATTTTTATCTTCTAATTATTAATTAATTAGTTGCGTCGTAAAAAAAGCGAACCGTAGTTCGCATTCTTTTTAAAATTGTCCACAGGAGAATCTAAGCATAGTTACACAAACGTCATAAGTGACTGTACAATCTTGATATAACTGAGATGAACATAATCGTTTAATAGAAAAATTACATTTACCAGTAGCTCCACCCAAAACATGAATATCTTCAAAACTTGAAATGGAATTCTTGTTGAGTTTTAATAATTTAAGATCCTTTTTTTTCATAATAAATTGGTTTTAAAATGTTAATGATGATTGAATTTAAAAACAATTTATGAGAGAAAAAATTACACTTGTGCAGGATTTATAAATCTTACACATAAAAAACTGATTTTACAACTTACGCCTTCAAATCAATTTCTTTGATACTTTTGATTCGATTTCGCTCCAAGAAAGCATCAATCGTTTCAAAGTGCTCAAGTACACGTTTTTCTTTGAATTCGAATACTTTTTGAGATAATCCTTGCAAGAAATCACGATCGTGAGAAACTAAGATTAATGTTCCATCAAATGCTTTTAAAGCGTCTTTTAAAATGTCTTTTGAGCGTAAGTCTAAATGGTTTGTTGGTTCATCCAAAATCAAGAGGTTTACAGGTTCTAACAATAATTTTACCATTGCCAAACGCGTTTTTTCTCCTCCAGAAAGTACACTTACTTTTTTGTCAATATCATCGCCTTTAAACATGAATTGACCTAATATATTTTTGATTTGCGTACGAACATCTCCTTTTGCAACGTCATCAACCGTTTGGAAAATAGTTAAATCTTGATCTAATAAAGAAGCTTGATTTTGCGCAAAATACCCAACTTTCACATTGTGCCCAAGCGTGCATTTTCCTTCTTGCTCAATTTCGCCTAAAATAGATTTAATCATCGTCGATTTTCCTTCTCCGTTTCGTCCAACAAACGATACTTTTTCGCCACGTGCAATAGAGAAACTTGCATTTTTAAATACAATATGATCGTCGTATTTCTTTGTCAGTTCTTCTACAATAATTGGATAATCTCCAGAACGTGGCGCAGGCGGAAATTTTAGTTTTAATGCTGAATTATCAACCTCATCAATTTCAATGATTTGCAATTTTTCCAACATTCGAACCCGTGAAGCAACTTGGTTCGTCTTCGAAAATGTTCCTTTAAAACGATCAATAAACGTCTGATTGTCTGCAATATATCTTTGTTGTTCTTGGTATGCTTTTATTTGATGCGTTCTACGATCAGCGCGTAATTGTATATAGTGTGAATAGTTGGCTTTGTAATCGTAAATACGTCCCATCGTAACTTCAATTGTAC
The DNA here is from genome assembly GCF_009901525.1 of Kordia antarctica. Lineage (NCBI taxonomy): Bacteria > Pseudomonadati > Bacteroidota > Flavobacteriia > Flavobacteriales > Flavobacteriaceae > Kordia > Kordia antarctica. The sequence goes on along the minus strand of NZ_CP019288.1, from coordinate 64,672 downwards.
GATTTGTAATGTTGTCAATAAATGCTCTGTCATGCGAAATTACCATTACAGCATTAGCTTTATTTACTAAGAAATCTTCCAACCAAATTACAGATTCAATGTCAATATGATTCGTTGGTTCATCAAGCAGAATTAAATCTGGTTTTTGAAGTAGAATTTTTGCTAGCTCAATTCGCATACGCCATCCGCCACTAAATTCGCTTGTCATTCGTTGAAAATCATCTTGTTTAAAACCAAGTCCTTTTAATGCTTTTTCAACTTCTGCATCATAATTTATTTCTTCTAATGCGTAAAATTGTTCGCCCAATTCTGAAACTTGCTCAATGATTTTCATGTACGCATCACTTTCGTAATCGGTGCGCGTTTCCAGTTCTTTATTGAGCTTTTCCATTTGATCGCGCATTGTAAAAATCTGCTGAAAAGCTTTTGACGCTTCATCAAACACAGTGCAATCATCTTCCATCAACAAATGCTGTGGCAAATATGCAATTACCGTGTCTTTTGGACTATTTACCTTTCCGCGTGTGGCAGTTTGTGCGCCCGCAACAATTTTCATCATCGTGGATTTTCCTGCGCCATTTTTCCCCATTAGGGCAATTTTATCATTTTCATTAATGACGAAATTTACATCGCTAAACAAGGTTGTTCCACTAAATTCTACGGCAATATTATCTACGCTAATCATCTATTCTTTTTTGAGATTGCGAAATTAAGAAAAAGCAAACAGCAATGCATATAAGTTTTGGTTTTTTATGGATTTTTGGTATGTTAGTATGTTAGTATGTTAGTATGTTAGTATGTTAGTATGTTAGTATGAAAATATTTAACCAATGGAATAAACTTATAAACCTTTCAACTTTTAAACTGAAATTTTGCTCTTGGATTGTTAGTATGTTAGTATGTTAGTATGTTAGTATGAAAATATTTAACCAATGAAATAAACTTATAAACCTTTCAACTTTTAAACTATTTTTTTATTTTAGGTTTGAATAATCTCGTTATTAATTATCTTCACGTTATGAAAAGTATATTATGTTTTGTAATATTATTTTCTTTTTTGTCGTGTACATCTGAGAAAAGAAAAACTACCGAAAATAGTGTAGTTATGGTAGAAAATGTAGTGAATGAAATTCCGCAAGGAACATTTACATACGAACTTTATTTTAGTGAGTTTGGTGGAAGAATGAAAAACGGCACGTGTACCGTTACGATTTCTGGAAACAAGATTGTAGTAAGACAGAAAAAAGGAGAAGAAAAACTTACAGATGAAAATTTACTTACAGAAGGTATTTTGATGAAGCACAAATCTGGTAAATGGATTATTGGCGATATAGAAACTGATGCACAGATTGATGAATTTGGCGGTTGTACTGGCGGACCAATTCCTATTGATTTTGGAAAAAAAGTAATTGAATGGTGTTAAGATCTTTCGTTTTGTTTTATAAACATCAAGGCACTTAAGTCTTTTCTTACAGTTAATTACATTATATTTGCAATGAAATACGCACAATACTGACATTTAATTCAATCATTATCCGTTTTCATGCAAGAACCAAATTCTATTGTTCAAGAAATTTATAAAGATGAAATCGTTTTTACGGAAGAAGAACGTACTTTCATTGAAAATCGTTTTGAAAAAGTGACATTCAAAAAAGGTGAAATTATTTTAGTCCCTGAAATAGAGATGAATTATCAATATTATGTATCAACTGGTTGTTTGCGAACGTATCTTATTGAAAAATCTGGAAAAGAACACACGATTCAATTTGCGATTAAAGATTGGTGGATTAGTGATTATATCGGCTACTTTTTAGAAGGAAAATCAGTATTATATATTGAATGTTTAGAAGATGCTATGATGTATAAAATACAAAGAGATGACATTGAAGAAATTTATGTAAACATCCCGAAAACGGAACGATTTACACGTAAAAAGCTAGAACGCTCTTACGCGACGCTTCAGAAAAGAATCTTAAGAAATCTTTCGCAATCTGCCAAAGAGCGCTATTTAAGCTTTACTAAAGAATACCCAAATATTGAACAATACGTAAAAAATTACCACATTGCTTCCTATCTCGGAATCACCACAGAAAGTTTGAGTCGTATTCGAAAAGATATCGCTCAAAACTAATTCTTAACATACATCATTTTTTTTCTTTTTACCTTTGCTTAGTTTTGCCTCATAAAATTTCCCCCATGAAATATATATTGAGCGTATTTGCTGTAATGATTTTAGTTACTGCGTGTAAAACGAAATCAGAAAAAGCTACCGTAAGCGAAACGGAAAATCAAAAAACAGAAAAAAATATGAAAAAAGTATTATTTGTATTAACGAGTCATGACCAATTAGGAAATACAGGAGAGAAAACTGGTTTCTGGATTGAAGAGTTTGCAGCTCCGTATTACACATTAAAAGATAAGAATGTACTAATTACACTTGCTTCTCCAAAAGGTGGACAACCGCCAATTGACCCAAGTAGTACGAAAGAAAGTGCACAAACCGAAGCAACGAAGCGTTTTAATGATGATAAAGAAACACAAGCAGTTTTAGCGAATACATTGAAATTAGCAACGGTAAACGAAGCTGATTATGACGCAGTGTTTTATCCTGGTGGACATGGTCCATTATGGGATTTATCAGAAAGTCCAGCTTCTATAAAACTGATTGAATCATTTTATAGTAATAACAAACCTGTTGCGGCAGTTTGTCATGCGCCCGCAGTTTTTAAGAATACTAAAAATACAGATGGAACGCCTTTGGTAAAAGGAAAAAAAGTTACAGGTTTTACGAATTCTGAAGAAGAAGCTGTTCAATTAACTGATATAGTTCCGTTTTTAGTAGAAGATATGCTGAAAGCGAATGGCGGAATTTACTCTAAAACTGACGATTGGAATGTACATGTTGTACAAGATGGTTTGTTGATTACAGGGCAAAATCCTGCATCATCAGAGAAAGTAGCTGAGTTATTATTGGATGCGTTGAAGTAATAATTTTCAGAAGCAAAACTTTAAGTATAAAGCATTAAAAAAGGGAACTTACACGTGTAAGTTCCCTTTTTATTTTTATCCTTTTGGTTATTTAGGAATCTTTTTTGGATTCTCTCCACTCGTCAAAACGTTCTTTTAAGGCTCCACCAACCCAATAAGGTACAATGAATGTTAATAAAAGAATCATTAACCAAAATCCAATGGTTAAGATAGTTAAGAAAGCTAAAAAGCCTAAATATTGATCAAATTCAAACATATTTTCCGGAATTTATCGAATTTAGCTACAAAGATATTGTTTATAATTAAATTTTCATACTGAAACGTTCATAATTATTAATAATTCCGTATTAAAATTTATGCTATTTCTTAATAGCTCTTCGGATGCTTCCTCTTTTAATTGTTGCTGTATATTGCGTTGTTTCTAATTCACAAACTATAAAGTCTTTTTGATCATTTGCTCTAGTTTCCATAGCGTCTATATCTACTGTTCGTATACATACAGGATATGGACCATCTATAACAGTAGTTGTCAAATTTTTGGAATCCCATTTCAACAAAATCATAGAGTGTTCAAATATACCATTTCCTTTTCTCAACAATGGATCGCCAGCTTTTGGCACATATTCTGCTCCAGTAACTTCATTTATAAATTTCTTTTTTCCACTGTGGTAATAATAGGTTTTGGAAGCTGCTTTAAATATAGTATGCAATTCGCCAGTAAAAGTAATGTCTCTAAATACAGTATTCGGTTGATTATTAAAATTTTTCCAACAACCAGTTTCATGCAAATACCATGATACAAATTCGCTGCATTCATAACTTATCCAACCTCTGTATTTTGGGTTATCACCATATTCGTCATAATCTTTATCACTAGTTCCACTTTTTCCTAGATCCTTAACGGCTAATTTTGCAACTGGATGGAAATATCCTCTATAGATTCCTGCATGTTTTAGCAAATGCTTTTCAATGTGTGGAGTTAGAAAAATTTCTCCACTATTGGCTGGCAACTTTTCATTAATTCGTGTTTTAGATAACATAGGTATATCTTTAACTCCTCCCGAAACTACGCGATGGTAATGGATTGTTAAGCACATTTTATAAATGTCTATTTCGCTTGTTCCATGATTATTTCTCAAATAAATTTTATCCCAATACGACCGATGATTTAGACTTCCTAATATCTGCAAATCATGTGTAGTATCAGTGAACTCTGCAATTTCAAGTGTCTTGGAAGCAGTTTTCACTAGTTTGAAACCTAATTCAATACGTCTGCCTTCAAAGTTTTCAAAAATCAAACTTCTAGTCAATTCAGAACTAGGTTCTGTATTCGTTTCTATTTTTAGTGTTATGGATTGGGGAAGATTAATTGACGATTTCGTTTTAGATTGCATATTATTATTTTAAGATGAAACATATAATCATAAATATCTTTAATTTTATTAACTATTTAAGTAGTATAATCACCCAAAAACATCAGTGTTTTCCCCTTTTTTTTTAAAATACTCACTTAGAAACATTCATAATTATTAATAATTTGCAATTAGTTTTTATACACATTTACTGCTTCAGGATGTTTAAGTTTTGAGTTTTGATTACTTTTTGCTCCTAGCGTACTATTTACAAACTTTACTAAAGAATCTTTTGGTTGTTTTTCTAAGGTATTAAAGATAGTCTGTGTTGGAGTGCTAACTTTATACGATTGTTGAAATGTATATGAAGATGCATCTAAAAATTTAAAATCAGTATTTTTCAAATGTGTACTATGTTTATACGTTTTATGCACTGTTGGCGAAGCATAATAGGTTTCAAAATCTAGTAAATCAAATGTAGTTGTATCGTATGTAAATGTTTTAAAAGACGGATTGTTTCCATGATTTACTGCAATTCCAGGAGTTGAAACAGAGAATGTCGTCATCGCACTTTTAGCATCAGAAGTATACAATCTTCGCAAACCATCTGTATGTGTATGTCCGTTTAATATGCCTACAATATTAGTTTGATGTGCGGCAATTAAATCTAAAAAACCATTATATAATGTCTGTTTGTTTCCTGACTTATCAATGAATTCAAGATCATTTTTCCACATTTGTTTTCCACTAAATCCATCTATTCCTATAGGAATATGCATCATAATTATCACCCGATCATTCGTTCCTAAACTATTCAGTTTTGTTTCTAACCAAGTCATTTGGTCTTGCGTTGCTTTTTGTTGTGATACGCCATCACTGTCAATATATCTATGATTCCCTTGAGCACAAAAAATTACGGTATTCAGCGCAATCACTTTTAAAGTATTTGTTCCATCTATTAAATCAACCGAATAATAACCAAACTGTTTTTGATTATCATCAAGATTTTTAACTTGAATTGTTGATGATTTACTATTAATAATTGGCCAAGGATTTGATGCATCTGCATCTTCATTCAATACCGTATTCAAAGAATCATTACTAAAAGAATAATAATCGCCTTCTAAAGAGTCATTATTTCCTGGTAAATACAAAATTGGAACATTTACCTCTAGGTTTCGTAAATTTTGTAGCATTAAATGTGTATTATTTCTTCTTTCACTATCATCATATCCTGGCAAATCGCCCAAATACACCATAAATTTTGGATTTTCAGCTTTCGCTACACTTTCAATCTTAGCCTTGGTCCGTTGCCAAAGCGTATCACTTGTTACACTACTATCTGTTTTACCTTTTTTTTCAAATCGAGTTTGAGGCAAATTTCCATCAATATGTACATCTGATAATGCTAAAAATTTTGACGTAGTTGTTGTAGTTACCACAACATCTTCAACATGAGGTTTTGTACATTCTGGACACGGAACACATTTTGTAGTATCATGTTTACATCCAAAAAATAATACGCAAATTAATAATGTGTATAGATACTTATTTTTCATCATTCTTCGTTTTGAGTTAGTTAGTAGTTGATTTACAAGATACTGAAAATAGATGCAGAGATAAATAAGTAATTTCACGTGGTTTTAAGGGTAATCTGTTGCATTTGTGATAGATAAATAACTTTTCTGTTCATTTCAGCATTATGAATTTGCGTGTATAATTAATCATAAAAAAATAAAAAAACTGCGTTACTATATGTAAAATCTTTAATTTTGCGAATCGAAAAATAACTATCAGGGTAATGGAATATAGAATAGAGAAAGATACAATGGGCGAAGTACAAGTTCCTTCAGATAAACTTTGGGGAGCACAAACAGAACGTTCTAGAAATAATTTTAAAATTGGCGCGCCAGCAAGTATGCCATTAGAAGTTGTGTACGGATTTGCATATTTGAAGAAAGCTGCAGCGTTTACAAACTGTGAATTAGGTGTGTTACCAATTGAAAAGAGAGATTTAATTGCACAAGTTTGCGAGGAAATCTTAGAAGGAAAACACGACGATCAGTTTCCGTTAGTCATTTGGCAAACAGGTTCTGGAACGCAGTCAAACATGAATGTGAATGAAGTAATTGCCAACAGAGCGCATCAAATAGCAGGAAATGTTGTTGGTAAAGGCGAAAAAACAATTCAGCCAAATGATGATGTAAACAAATCACAATCTTCAAACGATACATTTCCAACAGGAATGCACATTGCAGCGTATAAAAAAATTGTAGAAAACACAATTCCAAGTGTTTCGCAATTAAGAGATACATTAAAAAAGAAATCAGAAGAATTTAAAGATGTTGTAAAAATTGGAAGAACACACTTAATGGACGCAACGCCGTTAACACTAGGACAAGAATTCTCTGGTTATGTTTCACAATTAAATCACGGTTTAAAAGCCCTAGAAAATACATTACCGCACTTAAGTGAATTGGCGCTTGGTGGAAGTGCTGTTGGAACGGGATTAAACACTCCAAAAGGATATGCAAAACGCGTTTCTGAATTCATCGCACGTTTTACAGATTTACCTTTTGTTACTGCTGAAAATAAATTTGAAGCCTTAGCTGCGCATGATGCAATGGTAGAAACACACGGCGCACTAAAACAATTAGCCGTTTCGTTGAATAAAATAGCAAATGACATTCGTTTAATGGCTTCTGGACCGCGTTCAGGAATTGGCGAATTGATCATTCCTGCAAACGAACCTGGAAGTTCTATTATGCCCGGAAAAGTAAATCCAACACAATGTGAAGCTATTACAATGGTTTGCGCGCAAGTGATGGGAAATGATGTTGCGATTGCTGTTGGCGGAATGCAAGGTCATTATGAACTAAATGTTTTTAAACCAATGATGATTGCCAACTTATTACAATCGGCACAATTAATTGGTGATGCATGTGCAAGTTTTAATGAACATTGTGCGTCTGGAATTGAGCCAAATCTTCCAAGAATCAACGAATTGGTAAACAACTCATTAATGTTAGTTACTGCATTGAACACAAAAATTGGATATTACAAAGCTGCCGAAATTGCAAATACAGCACATCAAAACGGAACTACATTACGTGAAGAAGCTGTCAATTTAGGATATGTAACTCCAGAAGAATATGACGAATGGGTAAAACCAGAAAATATGGTAGGTACGTTAAAATAATCGTTTCAAACCAAATTTATAAAATCAAAAAACGCGCTGAAATCTCAGTGCGTTTTTTTTATAATTGAAAGATTCAAAAATTAAAAGATTGAAAAATACTTTTGAGCAAAAAAGCGAACTTTTCACTCTTAACTATTAACTTTCACTTTCAACTTTTAACTTTTAACTCTTAACTTTTCACTTTTCACTTTCAAATCAAGCATCATTCTTCTTTCTACAAGGCGACTTTTTATCAAAATCTACTTTTCCACTCTCTAAATGATAATAACCTGTATGAATCTTAACTCCTGATGTACCAACTGCATTGCTAATAATTTCAGAACGACTCACTAACTGTTCAGCCGCATGCAACGCGTTTTCAACAATTACATCATCTTTAGGAGCATCACATCCACATGATTTAACTGCAGGTGAAATTTGTGCTAACAAATGATTCAAATTATAACCTAAATCATCTCCTTTCATTGCTGCGCCAACTGCGCCACAACCTTCATGACCTAATACGACAATAAGTTTACATCCTAAAACAGCAACTGCATATTCTATACTTGCAATGGAATCTGTATTGGCAATATTTCCTGCAACACGCACTACAAACAATTCTCCCAAACCTGTATCAAAAACAAGTTCTGGCACTACTCTACTATCTGCACAACTCAATACAATAGCAAAAGGCTCTTGCGTTGTATTCCACTTTTCACGTTGTTTACTACCTTGATTTTCATTTGTTAATTTATCTTTCATAAAACGTTTATTTCCACATTCTAAACGTTTCAATATTTTTTCTGGCGCATCAGTATATACTACATCTTCTACATCTTTGCATTTTAATTTTCCTTTTTGATCTTTCATAATAATTAATTATATGGTTTGATTAAATTTATTTTTACATTACAATATGATTCTTCCATTCGTATGGCGCAGGAATATCTGTATCATCAATCAATTCTCTAATATCAATCTCAATTCCTCTGCTCATATCGGTAATAGGAACATCGTTTGGACTGCCCTCAAATGGATTTTCAGTATTCTCGCCAATAGTTTCCATAGTATGAAAAACCCAAGCTAACAATGTACTAAATGGAATAGAAAACCATTCAAAATGCCTTGCTATAAACTCTTGAAATTTATGCACTGCTGAAGTAGTTGAAGTATGCGAAGCCAAATCTCGTGAAATATGATCTCCAATAGCTTCAAAACCTTCCATAATCCCAAAAGGCAACAAAATAATAAAAATCCAAACAAAAATATAATTTAACGTTGCAAATTGACGCGGATATGGAAAATTCTTAATTCGTTCACTCTTTCCTTGTAACGTGTATAACTCTACAATTAAATTAGTCATTTCCATATGACGAAAATCATCCAACAATCCTTTCTGTTTCAACTCTTTCAAGCGTTTGGATTGGATTCCTAGTAATTGCGAAGCTTGATTTCCTTTCGCAAAAACTTCATCATATTCTTTCTGTGAAATATAAGGTTTAATGATTTCTGAAATTGGTTGCTCATCTTCACACACTAAATATTTTCTAGAACGAAACTCTCTATTAGATCGTGTATTCTTCAAATGTTTTTCCCACGGTTTCTCTTTTCGCATCTGATACCGCAACGCTGTTAACCAAGCTATATGTCTGTGTACCAATTCGCGTTTTATACTTTTTAGTTCGCTTTCGCTGGAATTATCAATTGCAAAATCATTCGTAATATAATCTTTCACCATAATCGTAAACGAACGTGACGTATTTACAATTCCGCCCCAAATTTTTCGGGCTTCCCACAACCGATCATACGAAGCATTATTCTTAAAACTGACAATAAAAGCAACGGCAGTACCCAAAACACCTAATGGCAACCAAGGAACTCTGAACCATTTTATTCCAATAACATCAAACAAAATCACAGGAATAGTGGCTAAAATGAGAAATAAAAAAATATGACGACGCGTCCATTTCAAAACAGTTGTCACAGGAAATATTCTTCTTGTATACATAGGTTGTTCAAATTAAAGATTGAAAGATACAAAAAGCTTTATAACTATTTTTTTGGTCTGCGCCAGAATTTATATATTCACATTTAAAACGATTTGAAACTTCTCACTTATGGACAAAGCTCTCGAAACAATGCTCGCAAATATTCCTGAAAAAACAGGGAAATCATTAGACGTATGGATTGCAATTCTAAAAAAACAAGCATTTTCAAAACATTCTGAAGCTGTTAATTTTCTTAAAAAAACACACGGCGTCACACATGGTTTTGCCAATACAATTGTGCATCTATCTAAAGAAGACAAAACGCAAACTGTAGATTTGGTTGCTGTTCAATACGAGAAAAAACAAACATTAAAACCTATTTATGACGCTTTAAAAACACATATAGAAACCTTTGGAAAAGACATTGAATTCGCTCCAAAAAAAGCATATGTTAGTGTTCGTAGAAAAAAGCAATTCGCTATCATTCAACCATCTACCAAAACACGTGTTGATCTCGGTTTAAATCTAAAAGGAAAAGAAGCAGAAGGCGTTTTAGAAAACTCTGGAAGTTTCAGCGCGATGTGTACGCACAGAATCCGATTGACAACTATTGACGATATTTCTGAAGAAGTAAAAAACTGGCTCAAGGAAGCGTATGAAGTTGCTGGGTAATAGTTTTTAGATGTTAGATGTTAGATGTTAGATGTTAGATGTTAGATGTTAGATGTTAGATGTTAGAAAATAAAAAAACAATCAAGAACAAACAACAAAATGACACAAAAAACAGATTAACAAATAAACAAACAGCAAAGCGTGACCAAAAAAAATGCTGTTCAAAACCTAGTGAATAACTCCTAAATTATACAATCAATTTTAAGTCAAATTATCACGAAATAGATTAAATTTGCACTTTTAAAAACAACAACACAAACAACTACATAATGATTCATTTCTTTGGAAACGTAGACAGCAAAATATTCGCTGTACAGACAACAAAAGAATTATCAACAGAAAACGTTGCAAAGCTAAACTGGCTTTTTGGCAATACCTCTAAAATAGAACAAGCATCTTTAGATGCTTTTTTTGTTGGTCCAAGAGCCGCAATGATTACACCTTGGAGTACGAATGCCGTAGAAATCACTCAAAATATGGGCGTTTCTGACATTATCCGAATGGAGGAATTTAAAGCTGTCGCTGAAGATTTTACAGAGTTCGATCCAATGATTTCTCAGAAATTCAACGGTTTACACCAAGATACATTTACAATTGATGTTGAACCAGAAGCAATCTTAGACATTGAAGATATTTCAGCGTACAACGAACAAGAAGGTTTGGCATTAAACATAGAAGAAGTTGAATACTTAGAACAATTAGCCGAGAAATTAGGTCGAAAGTTGACTGATTCTGAAGTATTTGGATTCTCGCAAGTAAACTCAGAACATTGCCGACACAAAATATTCAACGGAACATTTGTCATTGATGGCGAAGAAAAACCAACCTCACTATTCAAACTTATCAAAGAAACATCGAAGCAACATCCAAACGATATTGTTTCTGCCTATAAAGACAATGTTGCGTTTATAAAAGGTCCAAAAGTGGAACAGTTTGCACCAAAAACAGCAGACAAACCAGACTTTTATCAAACGCAAGAATTTGAATCTGTAATTTCAATCAAAGCAGAAACGCACAATTTTCCAACAACAGTTGAACCTTTTAACGGAGCCGCAACTGGTGCTGGTGGAGAAATCAGAGACAGACTTGCTGGCGGACAAGGTTCATTGCCATTAGCAGGAACGGCAGTTTATATGACTTCGTATTCTCGCTTAGAAGATTCAATCGAGTCCACTCAGAAAAATACTAGGTATTGGGAAGAAAAGTTTAAACCCCGAAAATGGCTCTATCAAACACCAATGGACATTTTAATCAAAGCTTCGAATGGTGCTTCTGATTTTGGAAATAAATTTGGACAACCATTAATTTGTGGTTCTGTATTAACATTTGAACATGAAGAAAATAATGCTTCAAGTACAGCGAAAGCTAGAAAACTTGGGTATGATAAAGTAATTATGCAAGCTGGTGGAATTGGCTACGGAAAAGCATCTCAAGCCATCAAAGACATTCCAAAAGTAGGCGATAAAATTGTAATTCTTGGTGGCGAAAACTACCGAATTGGAATGGGCGGCGCGGCAGTTTCTTCCGCAGATACAGGCGCTTTCTCCACAGGAATTGAATTGAATGCAGTACAACGTTCCAATCCTGAAATGCAAAAACGTGCTGCAAATGCGATTCGTGGAATGGTGGAAAGTGATGAGAATTACATCGTTTCCATTCACGATCATGGTGCTGGCGGACACTTAAATTGTTTATCTGAATTGGTTGAAGAAACTGGCGGGAAAATTGATTTGGACAAATTGCCTGTGGGCGATCCGACACTTTCTGCCAAAGAAATCATCGGAAACGAATCGCAAGAACGTATGGGACTTATCATTGCTGAAGAACATTTAGAAACATTGAGTAAAATTGCCGAGCGTGAACGTTCGCCAATGTATACTGTTGGAGATGTAACTGGAGATGACCGTTTTACATTTGAATCTAAAACCAAAGGCGATAAACCAATGGATTTGGCTTTGAGCGATATTTTTGGAAGTTCTCCAAAAACCATCATGAACGATGTTACAATCGAAAGAAAATACAAGAATCCAAGATATAAAACCAAAAATCTGAAAATCTATCTAAACCAAGTATTACAGTTAGAAGCTGTGGCTTGTAAAGATTGGTTAACGAATAAAGTTGACCGTTGTGTTGGTGGAAAAGTTGCCAAACAACAATGTGTTGGCGCATTACAAATTCCGTTGAATAATGTTGGTGTCATGTCACTTGATTATAACGGAAAAGAAGGAATTGCAACGTCTATTGGACATTCGCCAATTTCTGGATTAATAAATCCTGTGGCTGGAAGTCGTAATTCTATCACTGAAGCGTTAACGAATATAATTTGGGCGCCATTAAAAGATAATTTGCAAAGTGTTTCACTCTCTGCAAACTGGATGTGGCCGTGTAAAAATGAAGGTGAAGATGCGCGTTTATACGAAGCAGTAAAAGCAATTTCTGAGTTTGCTATTGATTTAGGAATCAACGTTCCAACTGGGAAAGATTCCTTATCAATGAAGCAGAAATATACAGATGACGAAGTTATTTCTCCAGGAACAGTTATTATTTCTGCGGCAGGAAATTGTACTGAAATCACGAAAGTAGTAGAACCAGTTTTACAGCAAAATGGCGGAAACATTTACTATATCAATGTTTCTCAGGATGATTTTAAATTAGGTGGAAGTTCTTTCAATCAAACATTAAATGCGATTGGAAACGAAGCACCAAACGTACAAAATGCAGTATTTGTAAAGACGGTTTTCAATACGATTCAAGATTTAATCAAAGAAGATAAAATTGTAGCTGGACACGATGTCGCTTCTGGCGGATTGATTACTACATTATTAGAATTATGTTTTGCCGAAGTAGATTTAGGCGCAGACCTAGATTTGTCAAGCTTAGCAGAAGAAGATTCAATCAAATTATTATTCTCAGAAAATGCAGGAATCGTTTTTCAGGCAAATGAAAGTGTAGAAGAGACTTTAAAAGCCAATAAAATTCAGTTTTTCAATATTGGAACTGTCACAAATACGGCAACTGTCAACATTAAAAATAACGAAGATTCATTTACGTTTGATGTTGCAGAAACGAGAGATGTTTGGTATAAAACCTCTTTCCTACTCGATCAAAAACAAACAGCGAACAATTTAGCGCAAGCGAGATATGACAATTATAAAAATCAACCGTTAACATATACATTTCCGAGTCATTTTACAGGCAAATTACAAGACGTCATTGCGAACGCAGTGAAGCAATCTGCTGCGAATGAAAAGATTACTTCGTCGCAAACTCCTCGTAATGACGGAGAATTAAGACCAAAAGCAGCAATTATTCGTGAGAAAGGTTCAAATTCTGAACGCGAAATGGCAAACGCTATGTATTTGGCTGGTTTTGATGTGAAAGATGTACATATGACTGATTTGATTTCGGGACGAGAAACCTTGGAAGATATTCAATTTATTGGTGCTGTTGGCGGATTTTCAAATTCGGATGTGTTAGGTTCAGCAAAAGGTTGGGCAGGCGCATTTTTGTATAATGAAAAAGCAAATACAGCTTTGAAAAACTTCTTTAAACGAGAAGACACTTTATCTGTTGGAATTTGTAATGGTTGTCAATTGTTTATGGAATTAGAGTTGATGAATCCTGAGCATGAAACGCACGGAAAATTAACGTATAACGATTCTCAAAAACACGAAAGTGCGTTTACTTCTGTGAAGATTCAAGAGAATAATTCGGTGATGCTTTCTTCATTGGCAGGAACAACTTTAGGCGTTTGGATTAGTCATGGAGAAGGAAAATTTGATTTGCCGCTTTCTGAAAAAGAGTATTCAATAGTTGCCAAATATGGGTATGAAAGTTATCCTTCAAACCCAAATGGTTCAGATTTTAATACAGCTATAATGTGTGATGCAACTGGAAGACATTTGGTAACAATGCCACATATTGAACGTTCAACATTTCAGTGGAATTGGGCAAATTATCCGCAAGGACGAAAAGACGAAGTTTCACCTTGGTTGGAAGCGTTTGTGAATGCTAGATTGTGGATTGAAGCGAAGAATAAGTAATTCAAGATTAAATACTTTGTATAGAAGAGGTTGTCTAAAAAGTCGTCATTGCGAATGAAATGAAGCAATCTGTCAAATTTAAGTTGTTGATTTACAGATTACTTCGAAATAAAAATTTCTCGTAATGACGTTATTTAAGGATTTTCAGACAACCCCTTTGGCTTTTTGTATTTAATAAAACATCACATAATTGTATCGTTGCTGTTTTTATTGTCAATGTGAGTTCGACATAAGTTTACTGAAATAAAATTTTGAACATATTTTGAAAATAAGTGCTAAGTATCTGATTTTCATATTTTTATTTTCGTTTTCTTTGTTCGCACAAAGAATACTGAATCAAGTTCAGCACAGGCTTCACAAAAGAAAGTGCGCTTTTCCAGAGGTATTTTTAGTTTTTCTTTCTGAAAAAAACTAAAACCGCATGAATTTTTCTAAATTTTCTCCAAGGATTCGAAAATTCTTAACGAAAAACCCCTGCTATACTGCGGAAAAGACAAAAACACACTCTGAAATATATATCAAACTCAGTTTGTTAGCTAATTTTCTGGCAATTGCTCCATGATTTGATAGGTACTAAAGTTTAGGAAGTTTCCTGGATGTGAAATCACATTTTGCAAGATGAAAGGTGTATCTGGTGTTGTTCCAGTATATTGTACATTTCCGTCCATATCGATATCATTTACATCATAGCCACTAACGACATAGGTTGGGAAGTTTAAAAAGTTTCCAGCATCATTTAAGACTTTCGAGAGTATGTTCGGTGTATCAGGCGTTGTTCCTGAGTATTAAACAACAGTGTCATTATTTACATTTCCTGTCCACATGGCAATTTTTCCAGTTTGCATGCCAAAGGTCGTTTGTGCATTACTTCCAAAGGTAATTTGATTGTTAGCATCTGTAAAATCTACAGTAGTGACAGTTTTGGATAAAGCAATTGTATTGTTTGAAATGATTCCTAAGTGATTTCTATGATGAACTGCCACATAATAGTTATCAGTTGCAACTTCAAATTTGAGATAAGAGATTCCATCAACTTCTACAATGTTTCCATCGCGTTGAAGCAAAGCAGAACGTGATGCTTTTACCAACGTATTATCGGTAGCATCGCGTAATTCTATCCAAACCCAATCTACGATGTCATTGTTTGCAGTACCTGAAGCATTTAAAACATTTGCATCACACGTGAGTCCATCTCCATACGGCGAAGTTGTTGGAATATAATTGTTACTCCGTAAATCGTCGCGCATAAGCGATGTTTCTTCGGTTGCTGGATTTAGTGCTGCTCCTTGCAAGAAAACTTTAGGTGCTACCGTAACATTTTCAAAAGCAGCGTATAAGTCTATATTCCCGTTGCTTCCAGCTGCAATACTTGTAACTTCATTCATAAAAGTGTCTTCTGTATACCAACCATCAAATATATAGCCATTTTTGGTTGCTGCATTCAATATGATTTCTGAGTCTTCAACATTATAACTTGCTGGGTTTGTTGCTGTACCACCATCTAAATGATATGTTATTGAATAGATAATTGCTGTCTTAGTAAGTGTATATGAACTCACAAAATCAGTAGTAGTATCTCCATTATTGTAAATTGTACCTCCAGAAGCTGCCCAACTTGAATCATAATAATTTATACTTGGAAAGTTAAATCCTGATAATGACGGATTACCGATGAAAGCACCAGGACCAATAAAAGTTACAGATTCAGGAATTGTTACGCTAGTTAATAAACTTGCTTCACTGTAAGCAAAAGCACTATCTCCAATTATTTCTAACGAATTACCAAGTGTTACAGTAGCTAACATGGTATATTCAAAAGCACTTTCTCCAATAGAAATTACTGAGTTTGGAATTGACACACTTGTTAATGGATTAGAAGCAAAAGCATCTTGATCAATAGTTTCTACTGAATTACCAATGGTTACGCTAGCCAATAAATTATTTTCAAAGGCAGCAAATCCAATAGAAGTTACAGAGTTTGGAATTGTTACATGTGTTAAAGTGTTATAATTAAAAGAATAATTTCCAATGGTTACTAACGAATTACCAAGGGTTACGCTGTTTAATTGATTGGACTGAAAAGCTCTAATTCCAATTGAAGTTACAAAATCAGAAATTGTGATATTAGTTAATAAGTTATTATTAAAAGCCTTAACGCCAATAGTAGTTACAGAATTAGGAATTATTACATTGGTTAATGAAAAATCTTCAAAAGCAGTATCTCCAATAGCAATTACTGTTTGTCCATCTAACATTTCTGGAATAATAATATCTCTATCAGATGTTATTGGAGTATAGCTTACTAGCACACCAGCTGTAACCACAACATCAGCATCGGTTAAAATGTAAGAAGCTGTAAATGCCTGCGTAACAGCTGACTGTATATTATTAATTGTTAGATTATTAGGATAAAAAACGTATCCTGATTTTGCAGGTGTAATGACCAAATCATCTCCAGCAGCTACTTGAAAAGTGGCATTACTTATATCGGTATACGTATGTGAATTGGTACCGGCAATTGTAATATTTCCTAGTAAGCTATTTTCAAAAGATAAGTTTAAATTGTAAAAAGTAGCATAAAAAGCACCATTTCCAATAGTAGTTACCGAAGCTGGAATAAATACACTGGTTGATTGATTGGCATCAAAAGCATAAGCTCCAATGGTTTCAACTGAATTTCCAAGCGTTATACTAGTAAATGGGTTGCTTTGAAAAGCTTTCTTCTTTATAGTGATTACTGAATTGGGAATTGTAATTGATGTCAATGAATTCTGTGAGAAAGCAAATTCTCCAATGGTTACTACCGAATTGCCAAGGGTTACAGTAGTTAATAAATTAGAATTAAAGGCTAAATCATTAATTGTTACCACCGAATTAGGGATTGTAACACTGGTTAATGAATTAGTTCTAAAAGCATTATTACCAATAGTTTCTACTGAACTCCCTAAGATTATACTAGCTAATAGATTGTCTCTGAAAGCATCAACACCGATACTAGTCACAGAATTAGGGATTACAACACCTGTCAATCCGCTTGAAATAAAAGCCGCATCGCCAATAGCGGTTATTGTTTGTCCGTCTAACATTTCTGGAATACTAATATCTCTATCTGAAGTAGTTGGTGTATAACTTACCAATACTCCACTTGTAACTGTAACATCTGTATCTGTTAACGTATATTGCGCATTTGATACGGCACTAAATAGCAGTAATAAAACAAGTATTTTTTTTCTCATAATTTTGATGTAATTATATTTTTACAAAACTATGCTGAAAAAAAAATGAATAAAATAACAAAAGATAATTAATGAAGTTACTTTGAAATTATCCTGTTCCTAATGCGTGATAATGATACCGTAGTGACACCAATGTAAGATGCTAAAAATTTTTGTGGAACGCGTTGTATTAAATCTGGAGATTCTTCTAATAACCGTTCGTATCTTTGTTCGGGAGAAAGTATTGTGAAGAATTCAACCCTTTCAACAGCTTCTGCCATAGCTTCTTTCAGAGATTCATGTAAAAGCCTCATAATTCTAATATTGGAACTAGCTGCTTCATTTATTTTTTTTATGTTAAATGCAAATACTTTACAGTCTTCTATTGCTTCTAGATATTCTGTTGATGGTTTTTGATATAGAAAGCTATTCGCACATGCGGTAAATCCTTTTTCCTTTGCAAGTTTTATTGTCTTCTCCTCAGCATCAGGAGTTAATATATAAGTTCTAATGATCCCTTTTCTAATCATAAAAACATGTTCACAGTAATGACCTTCTCTCGCAATAATTTCCCCTTTTTTAAAACTTTTAAATGAAGAAAATCTAAAAATTGCTGACAAATCTTGAATTTTTAAAAATTTAAATCGATTAAATGCCTCAATGAAACTATTATTCATTACTTAAATCCTTTAATTATTAGTTGTTACTTAGCTAATATACGTTATTTAAAAAATGATTTATTATTACAGATTATTTAAAACAAGTTTTTAAATCAAAATGATATAGTGGTATGTGATGCAACTGGAAGACAAAACAATTCATCACTAAAAAAGCAAAATTTCTATTAAATCGATAATTAATTACATAGTTGTCAAAAAATCATATGTTTTTTTAACATTACTTTTGAAAATGGTTGTCAAATTTCATATTTTGCAAGTTCATACTTAAACCAAATCAGAGAATGACTAATGTAACCCGACTATTTGATTTTCCCTACTACCAATTAGCAACTTATCCATTAGCGAAATCCTTAACTTCCTTTCATAAAGGACAATGGGTTTCTACATCAACACAAGAATACATAGATCAAGCAAATGCTATTAGTAGAGGTTTATTGCGTTTAGGTGTGCAACCAAATGACAAAATTGCCGTCATTTCGTCCACAAACAGAACAGAATGGAATATAATGGACATTGGTATTTTACAAACTGGTGCGCAAAATGTTCCTATATATCCAACAATTTCGAAAGAAGATTACGAATATATTTTAAATCATTCAGAAGCAATTTATTGTTTTGCTTCAGATGCTGAAATCGTTGAAAAACTAAATGCTATCAAAGGAAATACCAAACTAAAAGGTGTCTATACTTTTGATGAAGTAGCTGGCGAACAACATTGGTCTGAAGTTAAAAAATCTGGAGAAGACACAAGTAATGAAGCTGAATTACAAGCTCGAAAAGATGCCGTAACTCCAGATGATTTAGCTACCTTAATATATACATCAGGAACTACAGGAAGACCAAAAGGTGTAATGTTGTCACATAACAACTTAGTTTCAAACGTATTAGATAGTCAAAAACGTGTTCCTTTACATATTGGAAAAGCAAGAGCATTGAGTTTCTTACCAGTTTGTCACGTATTTGAACGTATGATTTTATATCTATACCAATATTGTGGAATTGAAATTTTCTTTGCAGAATCGATCGAAAAAATCAGTGATAATTTAAAAGAAGTAAAACCACATGTAATGACGGCTGTTCCGCGTTTATATGAAAAAGTATATGACAAAATTTACGCTAAAGGAGCTGATTTAACAGGAATTAAAAAGACGTTATTTTTCTGGGCGATAGAACTTGGATTAAAATACGAACCATACAGACAAAACGGTTGGTGGTATGAAACACAATTAAAAATTGCTCGTAAGCTAATATTTAGCAAATGGCAAGAAGGTTTGGGCGGAAATCTTGAACTAATGGTTTCTGGAAGTGCGCCATTGCAAGCACGTTTGACACGAGTTTTTGCTGCGGCAGGAATTCCAATTATGGAAGGTTACGGATTGACGGAAACATCTCCTGTTGTCACTGTAAATGATGTACGTGACGGCGGATTCCAAGTAGGAACTGTTGGGAAAGTTATTGACAACGTAGAAGTGAAAATTGCAAGTGACGGAGAAATTTTAGTCAAAGGTCCAAATGTAATGCAAGGCTATTTTAAAGATCCTGAAAAAACGGCAAGTGTAATGTCTGATGGATATTTCCATACTGGAGATATTGGAGAAGTTTGCGATGAAGGATTCTTGAAAATTACGGATCGTAAAAAAGATATGTTCAAAACTTCTGGTGGAAAATATGTAATTCCAGCATTAATTGAAAACAAATTCAAAGAATCTAGATTCATAGAACAAATTATGGTAATTGGTGAAGGTGAAAAAATGCCTGCTGCGCTTATTCAACCAAACTTTGAATTCATAAAAGATTGGATCAAGAAGAAAAAGAAAAACATCGGAACTTCTGAAAAAGAAATATGTGCTTCTGAAGAAATTACTGCACGTATTCAGAAAGAAGTGGATGAAGCCAACGAAAATTTTGGAAAGTGGGAACAAATCAAACGTTTTGAATTGATACCGAAAGTTTGGTCTATTGATGGTGGCGAATTAACACCAACGATGAAAATGAAACGAAAAGTCATCAAAGAAATCTATAAAGATTGTTACGAACGAATATACGATCGTGCATAAATTCAAAACCGCTCAAACTTCATGAGCGGTTTTTTTGTATCTTCTATTTATACAATTGGGTGTTTATCCTCTTTTAATAAATTAAAAAAATTCATAACTATGTAGTCTTAAAAAAAATGATGTTCGCAACTGCTTCACACAAAAAAGATAATGCAGAGAAAACTAACAATTCTTTTATCCAAAAAAAGAATTCTAGCAAATCGGCGAATGCGAATACATTTATTCAACCAAAACTTAGCATTGGGCAACCGAATGACAAATACGAACAAGAAGCCGACACTATTGCGAGTAAAGTAGTTGGTATGTCAAATGCTACTGAGAGTTCTCAAACTACATCGACGCTTCAAAAAAAATCTATTTCCGCTACTAATACATCACAACCACAACGAAAAGCATTAGCAAATACTATTAGTCCCATTGTTCAAAAAGCTAGTAATAATTCGAATAAAAACAAAACAACTTCTAATGATATTAGTCAAAAGTTAAATAGCAGAAACGGAAAAGGCGAAAGCATGGAACCGAATACCAAAGACTTTATGGAAAATAGATTTGGTACAAGTTTCAGTGATGTTCGCATTCATAAAGATGAAAATGCGGTACAAATGAGTCAAAATTTGGGTGCGCGCGCATTTACAAATGGTTCAAATATTTATTTCAACAAAGGGCAATATTCGCCAAATTCTACAGGCGGAAAACATCTTTTAGCACATGAACTCACACATACAATTCAACAGAAAGGTACGAACGCAGTACAAAGATCAATTATTCAAAAACAAGCTGCTCCAGGAAGTGAATTGACAAGACTTAGAGAAATACTTAATTGGTATAATGTTCCCGAAACAGAAGTCATTGCAATTTTTGGAAGTTTGAATGTTGCTGATTCTAATACCGCTTTGAATGATTATGCATTAAAGCAAAAAGCAGGTTCCGCTTTGGACAATGATGAAATGTTTATTGCCATGCGCTATTCTGATGGTACTATTAAAAAAAGATTGGAATGGATGTTTTATGAAGGTACTAATTGGGTAGACGTCCAAATGTTGCTTTCTGAAAATAAGCAAAGTGTTGCTTCCATTAGAAATAGTACGACTATGCGAACTAATTTTGCATTAATTTGTGACAATAATACAATGGTTCAAGCAGTAGATGCCTTGGGCGGCGATCTTAATTTTAAGCTCAATTGGATGGCGCATGAAGGCGCAAGTACACAAACCGTATATGATAAAATACGAATTGCATCAAATGCAGAATTAACAGCAACTTTAGCGGATGCAGATACATTACTTCAATTGCAAAGTGATTTTTCAACAAGTACATACAACAGAATTGTGCAAATGCTAAATGGATTGTTAGTTTGGGAAGAAATTGACACTAACGCTACTGAGAGGCATTTTGAAGACACTGATGGTGATGGCGTATGGGAAGAAAAAGATTATAATTGGAATGTAAATTACGATATTGAATATCATCGTGATCGATTAAAAATACTTTTACGTATAGAACTCGATGGTGTAACAGTGCCAGCCGCTACGCAAACTGCTTGGCTTGCAGGTATTAGAAATCGTTGGAATGGACATTTTCATATTGTTGGGCCTAGACGACTTGCCATTGAAGTTGATCCTGAATTTACAGATGATGATAATCATGCTTCTGTAGATGTACATGCTGGTTCAGGAAGAGCAAACAAAACAAATTGGTATTTGGGGAATTCTACTCCCGACACCGTTGCGCATGAAGTTGGACATATGATTGGTTTAGAAGATGAATATCGACTCTCAACTACTGAATACACGCGACTAATTGGATCTAGTCCGACGGCTGTTGGTTCCACGGCTGTACCTCATGCCGCATCTGGAAGTTTTTCCTCTTCAGATATGATAATGCAAAGTGGAGTTGGAAATGTGCAAAGAAGACATCTTTCTTCATTTGTAACTTGGCTTAATTCAAATAGATTACCTGGAGAAGCTGTATATCGAATAATGCCTGGTCCATGAAACATATGAACCTTTTTAAAATTTTATGCCTTATTTTATTACTTCTGAATGGTATACATTGTAAAACTGAGAAAAATAATTCTATGAAATCAACACAGCCTTTCATCAAATTTGCAATTACTGGCGGAGCTTCTCCAAGTACTAGTATCCGTGTAGAACTCTATAAAAATGGAGACGTAATTACGCAGATAAAAAATGCATGGCCAGTTATAACCACAAATGATGAAGTTGGTATTTATAAATACGCGATTACGGAAGCTGAAATACAATCGCTGATAACTGAAGCACACAAACAAAAGAATCTTAATTCATATTATGGCGAGAAACTACCCGGAAGTTTAAAATACCACCTAACTATTTCTGATGATACTAACGATAAAATCATACGTTGGGATCATTTTGCGTCTCTTCCCAAAGCATTGGAAAATTTTAGCGAATCACTTCAACAATTGTTAAAAAATAGTTTACAATATAACGATCAAACAATCAAAATTTCTTTAGAAATTTCTTCAAAAAACACACAAAACAACGCAACAATTTATATACACAATACTGGAAAAATGCCTGTAACTATTATTCTTCCTGAACATACAATCTTAAAAAAAAGAACACTATTAATTGCGCACAAAGAAGAAAATGATTCCGCATACTTGAATCTTCCTGCTATATATAGTGACGGAATTCCTTTTCAGTTTGAAACTACTGAAAGTTCATTCACGATAGCAACCGACGAAAAAGTATCATTTAGTAACACGCTACTACTAGAAAAAAATAAAACATGGTATGCAATGATGGAAGTACAATTAAAAATCAATACAACAACCAATACAGTAGCACATTGTTTCTTGCTCGCAAAAGGCATTCAGAACTAAACATATTACGAAAGTCAACATCTTTTTGTACCTTGTTGCTTCAAAAGTAATTATATAAAAAATCGCAATTAAACCGTGATTTTATAGCGTACTCCTATTCTTCTTCCCAAAAATTTACCAAATTCATAAAATTATTTTCTTTTTTACTATGCGCGCATAATATATTTTTCATATATTTGAACACCAAACAACTATATGAAAGAAAAAACGATAGATCATGTAATGAGAGCCACTTGGCAAGCCATTTCCAAAATGTATAATGAGGAAGCCGGAAAATTTGGCAGCACTATGGCAACAGGTTTCACATTACTTAGTATTGATCAAGAAGGCGGAACTCCATCCACTATGTTAGGCCCCAAAATGGGCATGGAAGCCACTAGCCTATCTCGCACCTTAAAAGGTATGGAAGAAAAAGGACTTATTCACCGAAAAAGAAATCCTAAAGATGGACGAAGTGTTCTTATTTGTTTAACAGATTTCGGACGAGAAATGCGCGCCGTTTCCAAAACAACAGTTTTACGTTTCAATGATGCCATTCGTGCAAATATTGATGAAGACAAACTAAAAAATTTCTACGAAGTCTCAGAAGTTATTTTGGAACTCATTAGCAACAAGAAAATCTATACTTCTGATATGGAAGTTACATTAGAACATACTAAATAACCAAAATCATACTTAATAATCTACTTAATTTAGTACAAAGTAGATTTTGAATAACCCACTAAAAATTGAAAAAACAGATGAAACGATCAATTAACAAAATAGCAGTCATCGGTTCTGGAATCATGGGTTCTGGAATTGCCTGTCATTTTGCAAATATTGGAGTTGAGGTATTACTGTTAGATATAGTACCTCGTGAACTCACCGATAAAGAACAAGCAAAAGGATTGACGCTTGAAGATAAAGTAGTGCGTAACAGAATGGTCAACGATCATTTAATGGCGTCCTTAAAATCAAAACCTTCTCCTATTTATTCTCAGAAATTTGCAAATAGAATTTCTACAGGAAACTTAGAAGATGATTTACACAAAATAAAAGATGTCGACTGGATTATTGAAGTTGTTGTTGAACGATTAGACATCAAACAAAAAGTATTTGCACAAGTTGAAAAACACAGAAAACCAGGAACGTTAATTACATCGAACACTTCTGGTATTCCGATTAGTTTCATGAATGAAGGTCGCAGCGAAGACTTCCAGAAGCATTTCGCGGTAACGCATTTCTTCAATCCGCCGCGATATTTAAGATTATTCGAAGTTGTTCCAGGACCAAATTGTAAGCAAGAAGTTACAGACTTCTTAATGATGTATGGTGAAAAATTCCTTGGAAAAACTTCGGTTTTAGCAAAAGATACGCCGGCTTTTATTGGAAATAGAATTGGAATCTTCGGAATTCAGAGTTTATTTCATCAAGTAAAAGAATTAGGATTAACGGTTGAAGAAGTTGATAAATTAACTGGTCCTGTTATTGGTCGTCCAAAATCAGCAACGTTCAGAACAGTTGATGTTGTAGGATTAGATACATTGGTGCACGTTGCCAACGGAATCTACGAAAACTGTCCTAACGACGAAGCGCACGATTTATTCAAACTTCCAAGTTTCATCAATACAATGATGGAAAACAAATGGTTAGGAAGCAAAACTGGACAAGGTTTCTATAAGAAGAATGTAGATGCAGAAGGAAAAAAAGAAATTCTAACCTTAGACTTAAACACATTAGAATACAGAAGTAGTCAAAAAGCAAAATTTGCTACGTTAGAATTAACAAAAACGATTGACAAACCAATTGATAGATTTAAAGTATTAATTGGCGGAAAAGATAAAGCAGGCGAATTCTACCGTAAAAACTTCGCCGCAATGTTTGCGTATGTTCAAAATAGAATTCCTGAAATCTCAGACGAATTATACCGAATTGATGATGCAATGAAAGCTGGTTTCGGTTGGGAAAATGGTCCTTTCGAAATTTGGGATGCAATCGGAATTGAAAAAGGTGTTGAATTAATGAAAGCCGAAGGCAAAGAAGTTGCTTCTTGGGTAACTGAAATGATTGCTGCTGGAGAAACAAAATTCTACACCGTAAAAGATGGTGCAACTTATTATTACGACATTCCAGCGAAAGCGCAAACAAAAAAACCAGGTCAAGATGCATTCATTATTTTAGACAACATTCGTAAATCGAAAGAAGTTTGGAAAAACAGTGAAGCTGTTATTGAAGATTTAGGCGACGGAATCCTAAACTTAGAATTTCAGTCAAAAATGAATACAATTGGTGGCGGCGTTTTACAAGGAATCAACAAAGCAATTGATTTAGCTGAAACAGATTTTCAAGGATTAGTTATTGGAAATCAAGCCGCAAACTTCTCAGTTGGAGCAAATATCGGAATGATTTTTATGATGGCTGTGGAGCAAGAATATGACGAGTTAAACTTGGCAATCAAAATGTTCCAAAACACAATGATGCGTGCGCGGTATTCTTCTATTCCTGTAGTTGTTGCGCCTCACGGAATGACACTTGGTGGCGGATGCGAGCTTTCTATGCATGCGGATAAAGTAGTCGCTGCGGCGGAAACGTACATTGGATTGGTTGAATTTGGCGTTGGAGTAATTCCTGGCGGCGGTGGATCAAAAGAAATGGCATTAAGAGCTTCGGATACATTTAGAAAAGGTGATGTAGAATTGAACGTATTACAAGAATACTTCTTAACCATCGGAATGGCTAAAGTTGCAACTTCTGCATACGAAGCATTTGATATGGGAATTTTACAACAAGGAAAAGATGTTGTTGTGGTAAACAAAGATCGTCAAATCGCAACAGCGAAAGCACATGCGAAATTAATGGCAGAATCTGGATATACGCAACCTGCTCCTAGAAAAGATGTAAAAGTTCTTGGAAAACAAGCATTAGGAATGTTCTTAGTAGGAACTGACGCAATGGAAGCTAGTAAATATATCAGTGAACACGATCAGAAAATTGCCAACAAACTTGCCTATGTAATGGCTGGTGGAGATTTATCTGAACCAACATTGGTCACAGAGGAATATTTATTAGACCTAGAACGCGAAGCTTTCTTAAGTTTATGTACAGAACGAAAAACGTTGGAACGTATTCAGCATATGTTGAAAACGGGGAAACCTTTACGTAATTAATAATGTTAAATTTTAAATTAATTTAAAATTCAACATTTAAAATTCAAAATTCAAAAAAATGAAAACAGCATACATAGTAAAAGCATACAGAACTGCCGTAGGAAAAGCTCCAAAAGGTGTGTTCAGATTTAAAAGAACAGATGAATTGGCAGCAGAAACCATTCAATACATGATGAATGAATTGCCAAATTTTGACAAAAAACGTATTGATGACGTGATTGTTGGAAACGCAATGCCAGAAGGTGCGCAAGGACTCAACATGGCACGTTTAATCTCACTTATGGGATTAGACATTGTAGATGTTCCAGGAGTTACGGTAAATCGTTTTTGTTCCTCAGGAATTGAAACCATTGGAATTGCAGCTGCAAAAATTCAAGCAGGAATGGCAGATTGCATTATTGCAGGTGGTGCGGAAAGTATGAGTTCTGTTCCAATGACAGGATTCAAAGCCGAATTGAATTACGACATCGTAAATGCAGGTCATGAAGATTATTATTGGGGAATGGGAAATACGGCGGAAGCTGTTGCCAACCAATTTAAAGTTTCTCGTGAAGATCAAGATGAGTTTGCATACAATTCACACATGAAAGCATTAAAAGCTCAGGCGGAAGATCGTTTTCAAGATCAAATCGTTCCAATTACTGTTGATCAAACTTATGTTGATGAAAATGGTAAAAAAGCAACGAAAAGCTACACCGTAACTAAAGATGAAGGACCACGTAAAGGAACTAGCGTAGCTGTGTTAAACAAATTACGTCCTGTATTCGCTGCAGGCGGAAGTGTAACTGCTGGAAACTCGTCTCAAATGAGTGATGGCGCTGCGTTTGTATTAGTCATGAGTGAAGAAATGGTCAAAGAATTAAACTTGGAGCCAATTGCACGTTTGGTAAACTATGCTGCGGCAGGTGTTGAACCACGCATCATGGGAATTGGACCTGTAAAAGCAATTCCGAAAGTATTAAAGCAAGCAGGATTACAACAAAACGATATTGAGTTAATTGAATTGAACGAAGCGTTTGCTTCACAATCATTAGCCGTAATGCGCGAATTAAATTTAAACCAAGACATCGTAAACGTAAATGGTGGCGCCATTGCTTTAGGACATCCATTAGGTTGTACAGGAGCAAAACTATCTGTGCAATTATTTGACGAAATGCGCAAGCGTAACATGCAAGGAAAATACGGAATGGTAACCATGTGCGTAGGAACTGGACAAGGTGCAGCTGGAGTTTTTGAATTTCTTTCGTAAACTAAATGTTGAATGTTAAATGTTAAATGTTGAATTGTCTATGAAGAAAGAAAATGTAATAGTTGACAAAAGCTTTGAATTTGCATTAAAAATTATTCAACTATATAAAATCTTAAAAGGAGAAAATGAATTTATCATTTCGAAACAAATATTAAGAAGTGGTACAAGTATTGGAGCAAATGTGCAAGAAGCAACTGCAGGGTTTTCTAAAAAAGATTTTACACATAAGATGTCAATAGCATCAAAGGAAGCAAGAGAAACCAGATACTGGTTACAATTATTAAATAAGTCAAATTTAACAAATACAAATGTTGACATTCATTTAAAAGAAGTTGAGCACTTGATTAGCATTTTGACAAAAATTGTGAAAACAGCACAGCAGAATTTAAAATAATTTAAAATATATAATTCAACATTTAAAATATAAAATAAGAGATGAGCACAGAACTAAAAACAGAACTTTTACGCGGAGGACAATTCCTAGTAAAAGAAACAAAATGCGAAGACGTATTTACTCCCGAAGATTTCACGGAGGAACAAATAATGATGAAAGAATCGGTAAAGGAATTTATTGATCGTGAAGTTTGGCCGCACAAAGAACGTTTTGAAAAGAAAGATTACGCATTAACGGAAGAAATCATGCGCAAAGCTGCTGAACTTGGATTCTTAGGAGTTTCAGTTCCAGAAGCATATGACGGAATGGGAATGGGATTTGTTTCTACAATGCTAGTGTGCGATTACATTTCTGGTGCAACAGGTTCAATTGCAACTGCTTTTGGAGCGCATACAGGAATTGGAACAATGCCAATTACATTATACGGAACAGAAGAACAAAAGAAAAAATACGTTCCTAAATTAGCGACAGGAGAATGGTTTGGTTCTTATTGTTTGACAGAACCAGGCGCAGGATCGGACGCAAATTCAGGAAAAACAAAAGCAGTTTTATCAGAAGATGGAAAACACTATTTGATTTCTGGACAGAAAATGTGGATTTCAAACGCAGGTTTTTGTAGTTTGATGATTGTTTTTGCGCGTATTGAAGATGACAAAAACATTACAGGATTTATTGTTGAATTTGACAGAGAAAATCCAAACGGAATTACGCTTGGTGAAGAAGAAAACAAACTAGGAATTCACTCTTCATCTACGCGTCAAGTATTCTATAATGAGACGAAAGTTCCTGTAGAAAATATGCTTTCTGAAAGAGGAAACGGTTTCAAAATTGCAATGAATGCGTTGAATATTGGTCGAATCAAATTGGCTGCGGCTTGTTTAGATGCACAACGTCGTGTAATTACAGAAGCAACAAAATATGCAAATGAGCGTATTCAGTTTAAAACTCCGATTGCTAAATTTGGTGCTATCAAAGCGAAATTAGCAGAAATGGCAACTGCATGTTACGTTGGAGAATCTGGATCGTACAGAGCTGCAAAAAATATTGAAGATCGAATTGCGATTCGTGAAGCAGAAGGAAATACACACCAAGATGCAGAATTAAAAAGTGTGGAAGAATACGCAATTGAGTGTTCTATCTTAAAAGTAAAAGTTTCTGAAGACATCCAAAACTGTACAGATGAAGGAATTCAAATTTTTGGCGGAATGGGCTTTTCAGCAGATACGCCAATGGAATCTGCATGGAGAGACGCACGTATTTCACGTATTTATGAAGGAACGAACGAAATAAACAGAATGTTAGCTGTTGGAATGTTGGTTAAAAAAGGAATGAAAGGTCACGTTGACTTATTAGGTCCTGCGATGAAAGTTGCGGACGAACTAATGGGAATTCCATCTTTTGACATTCCAGATTACTCTGAATTATTCGCTGAAGAAAAAGAAATTTTAGGAAAACTGAAAAAAGTATTCTTAATGGTTGCTGGCTCGGCGGTTCAGAAATTTGGACCAAAATTAGAAGAGCACCAACAATTATTAATGGCTGCAGCAGATATTTTAATTGAAATCTACATGGTTGAATCTTCCATGTTACGTACAGAGAAAAATGCAAAACGTTTTGGAGAAGATTCTCAGGAAATCCAAATTGCAATGACACGTTTAAACTTATTCAACGCGGTAGAAAAAATCTCAACCAAAGCAAAAGAAGGAATCGTTTCGTTTGCAGAAGGTGATGAACAACGCATGATGTTAATGGGACTTAAGCGTTTCACGAAATATGCAAATATGCCAAATGTTGTTGCATTACGTAACCAAATTGCAGAAAAAATGACCGCAGAAAACGAATATTGTTTCTAAAAGTTATAAAAATTAATTCTAAGATTGATTTTTAGAATTTAGTTGTTTGTTAAAAAGCCATCTTGAAAAAGGTGGCTTTTTTTGTTGCATTTCGACTCCGCTCAATGCGCGTCATGCTAAACTTTTATGCTGAGCGAAGTCGAAGTATGATTCAGTATCTCATAATCATTACACTGCTTAATTTTCTTATTCCTACGCAATGAAATGTCATTACGAAGGAAGTATGACTGAAGTAATCTGCTTATCGTTTTACTTATTTTTCACTATGTATTCACGAATCATTTTGTTGGATTGTAAGAAACTAAAACTATATTGCATAGAAGTAATCTTTATCTTATATTTATATAAAATAACAGGAGTTTTGAATAAAAATTCTCAGCATCCTTTCGTTTATAAAAAATAACCGAAATATATTACTTGTAAAGTATTCCCCCATCCTTAAACTATGGGTGAATTTTTAATTTTGAAGAACAAAATAGTCCTTGTGGCTGATTTAGAAACCTAAATCCAAATAAAAATTATACTCAATAAACAAAAAATAAAGAATGGTAAATAATTTTATTGATAATAAAGGTAGATGGCTTCAAATAGCTAATGATGATTTTGAATATTCATTACTTTTCATTAAATCTTGGCTTCCATTTAATGCTTGGTATTGTAGTAGTTATCCTGATTTAAATAATAATGACAGAAAAATACTAACTGTATTAAAAAATAATAACAACTTATTTAGAACTCGTATAATCTCACTATTAGAAGGAGAAGACGATGAATCTGTATATTTTCGAAACAATCTAGTACAGCTTCATAATCAATTAGAATTATGCAAAGTACCTTCTGTTGAAAAAAGTGTAAGTTTTAAAAGTTTAAATTTTAGAGAAAACCCTAACACGATATTTACCAAAACACACAGAAACCATCAATTTAAAGTTGAATTTATAACTCCAATACCTCCACAGAATTACAGAATAAAAATTGATGTAATAAACAACAACAACATTAGTATTCTTGCCTATCAATACACCAAATACAATTTGATACATTTCGTAGCAGATAATGATTATCAAAATTTATCAGAAACAAATCAAAAAATTATATTAGACGGTTTTAAAACATTAAGTCCTCGATTAAAAGAATCATTAATTGTTCAAAAAAGAAATAAATCATTTAAAAAAATTAAAGAAATTTTACTTACCGAAAATACAGACCATTTATCACAAGCTATAATTGAAATCTTATATAATTTGAGATGCATTTTATTTCACGGTGAAATAAATCCTAATAAAGATAATTTGAAAATATATAAACCAGCATTTTACATGCTTAGGTTATTAATAAAATCCTTAAATTAAACTTATGAGCTTAAGCAATAACATTCAAGCAAATTCGAGAAAACTTTTTGAATTACTTAGAAACAAGTATATCGTAGATTATTTTCAACGAGAATACAAATGGGGATTTAAACATATTGAGCAATTATTAATTGATTTAGAATCTTCCTTTAATACAAATTATAACACAACAGATCAAATAAGTGATGTAGTTGGTAAATACAATTCGTATTACCTAGGACCAATAGTTATTTGTGAAAAAGGTAATATACGTTCAATTGTTGACGGTCAACAAAGATTGACATCTATTACTTTATTGCTGATATATTTAAATAATTTACAAAAAGAATCTGATGACCCAGAAGAGATTGAGGGTTTAATTTATTCTAAAAAAGGTGGAAGAAAAAGTTACAATATTGAAGTTCCAGATAGAACTAAAGTTTTAGACACTTTATTTAAAGGAGGCATATATGATACTACGAATGAAACTGATGAATCAATAATAAATATGGTGGAAAGATATTCAGATATTATGAATATTTTTTCAGATGATTTAAAAAAAGAAAAATTACCTCTCTTTATTGAATGGGTTAAAGAAAAAATTGTTTTTGTTGAAATTTTGGCATTTACAGATGAAAATGCATATACTATTTTTGAAACAATGAACGATAGAGGATTAAATCTTAGTCCTACAGAAATGTTAAAAGGTTATTTACTTACTCATGTAAAAGAACTGGATAAGGTTGATGAATTAAATTTACTTTGGAAAAGTAAAATTTCCAATTTACATAAATATTCTACTCAAGAAGATTTAGAGTTCATTAGAGCTTGGCTAAGAAGTCAATATGCTGATTCAATTCGTAGCGGCTCCAAAGGTGCTGAAAATGAAGATTTTGAAAAAATAGGAACTCGATTCCATACTTGGGTTAAGGATAATCATAGAAAATTAAAACTAACAAACCCTAAATCTTATTATCATTTTATAAAAGGTGATTTTGAGTTTTATTCTTCTATATATGAAAAAATTAAAAAATTTGAAACAAATTATACAAAAGGAGTAGAAAGATTATACTTATCTTCATATTGGAACATAGCATCATCTTTAAGTTATCCATTATTGATGGCGCCAATAAATAAATTAGATAATGAAAACGCTATTTTACAAAAACTAAATACTGTGTCGTCTTTCATTGATATATTAGTGGTAACACGAGCAATAAACTATAAAGGTAATTCACAGTCATTTTTAAGATATATAATATATAGCTTAGTAAAAGAGATTAGAAATAAAAACCTTAATGAACTAAGAGAAATATTAAAAGAGAAACTCTATAATACTAAAGAAAATTTAAATAATTTAGAGAAATTTGTTTACACAAATGGTAGTAGAAAATTTATCCATTACCTAAAAGCTAGATGTATTCTACATGTAGAGAGAGCAGTTTATAATAATACAGATGTCAATATGAATATATTGATGGCTACAAGGAAGAAAAATAGATTTGTATTAGCTCCTATTATTTCTAATTATCAAGAATATGTTAACGAATTTAAAAATGAAGATATATTCTATATAACAGAAAAAAAATTAGGTAATTATTTATTAATACCAAACCCTATCGCAATTGGGTTTTGTTCGGATAATAAATCAACTAAAATTAATAAACTTTCTAAAGAATACTTATTAACAAATTCTTTGACGAACATTTATCATAACAAAACCGAACAAGATGATTATCTAAAAAATTTAGGGTTTGAAGCTTTTACAAGTTTCAAAGAAACTATAGACTTGCGAACTTTAGCCTTAAATAAATTAATTCGTGATATTTGGGATATTGAAAAAATATAACTCATGATAGATAGCGCCAATTTCCAAACTCATGCCCAAAAACAAACTAAAAACAATTCATGAATTCGTAACCAAAAAATATTTTAGAAACACTGCCAAAAAAAACTATCAATCATCATCTACTTTCAAATCAAGCATAAAAACTTTCGAAAATTTAACTTTGTCTCTTAACAGATTATAATACATCTCATTTGCAAAATCGATATAAGTTATTTCATTTTCTTGATTGAAATACACAGAAATTTGTGAAATAGCGTCACTTAAACTTTTATAATCATTTTTTGGAGCTTTGCCAGCGATATATGCAAACTTTTTCTTGAATAATTTTTTGTATTTGTATTCAGTTGAACCAAAATAACTATCAATTCCTTGATAAGAAAATATACTATCATTAGGCGTACTTCCAAACAAATTTTTATCCCAAATATATATTTGTAATATATATTTTGAATTTCTAAAATAACCTGAATCGGTATAAACGCTTATGTAAAGTTTTAAATCACTTTTAGCTTCTTTTAACCGAGTTCCATTTACTGTTTTTTCTACATATGTTTTAGCAACAATATCTAGTGGCAAATCATTATCGCTTTTAACTTGGTTAGATTTACAATTGCACATCAAAATAATTCCAAGAAAAACAAACATGTAATTAATCCATTTCATATTCTACTCTATTTTAATATCAATAAAATATTCTCAGTTAGCATAAGTTTACAACTCATATCAACAAATTTACTAAAAATAATTCGTGAATTCGTAACCAAAAAAATTCCCATATACTAACATACTTTCCACAAATCAATAAATTACGGCTTTCCCGTAGGCAGAACAGTTGTGCTTATTGTAACTTTATGATATTATAAACCAAATCCTTATATCATGCTTCAAAACATAAAAAATTTAGTCGAAGTTAAAACACTTACTAAAAAAGAACAGCAAACTATTCACGGTGGTATTCACCGATGTGCCATGGACGGATGTCCTCCAGGGTTGGTCTGCACGAAATCTGGTTGTAAGGAACTTTAATAGTAACATCTAGCGAAATTCGGTTCGCTTTTTTCATCAAAAAAATTAATATCAAAGTACTATTTAGTTATTTCTTAAGTAAACGAAAGCCTGCCGCACATCAGCGAGAGCGTTTCGGGACTTCCCGAAAGCTTATTGCACATCAGCGAGAACGTTTCGGGACTTCCCGAAAGCTTGTTGCACAACTGCGAGAACGTTTCGGGACTTCCCGAAAGCTTGCTGCACGTCAGCGAGAACGCTTCGGGACTTCCCGAAAGCTTGTTGCACATCAGCGAGAACGTTTCGGGACTGTTTTTATTGCGAATTATTCAATAAAACAGCGAAAAACACTATCTTTTTTACGAATTATCTAAAACAAGCTTTAGTATATGTTTTCAAGTAGGTCAGCGTAATTCTATTTCAACAGGCTCAATACAAGTTTAATTTGTGCAATTAAACAAACTAAAAATAGATTCCTGCCTACGCAGGAATGACAATACAATCAAACTATAAAATTCATGCATTCACGGCAAAAGTTACGTATATTCCGCTTCCACCAATAGTTAGCAAAATACTTTCTGTATTGAGGTAACTAAAAACAATAACCAATGATCACAAAAATTACCGTTCTCGCAATTTACGTTGCCATTCTATTTTTAATCGGAATCTTGGCTTCGCGAAGAGTCAAAAGTATGAGTGATTACTATTTAGGAGGCAAAAAAATGGGCTTTTGGGCAGTTGCTTTTTCTGCAAGAGCAACTGGCGAATCTGGATGGCTTTTAATAGGTCTCACAGGAATGGGCGCAATTGCAGGTTATTCTGGATATTGGGTAGTTGCGGGTGAATTGCTCGGCGTTTTTATTTCCTGGCAATTTATGGCAAAACGATTCAAAAAACGATCAGACGAATACAAAGCAATCACAATACCTGATTATCTTCAAAGTCATTTCAAATCGTCCACAAATACACTTCGAATTCTCTCAGCTTCCGTATTAGTCGTGTTCGTGGTCATTTATGTCGCATCGCAAATGGATGTTACAGGAATTGCGTTTGAATCCATGCTTGGTATTGATTATCGAATTGGCGTTTTAGTTGGTTTCAGCATCGTATTAATCTATATTTTTATTGGAGGATTTGTCGCCGCAGTTTGGTCTGATATGTTTCAAGGAATCTTAATGTTTTTCGGGTTGGTTTTACTGCCAATTGTTGTTTGGTTTTCCATGGATCACGGAGCTGGAATTACAGAAGGATTGAATGCCATTGATCCGACATTAACCCAAATAATGGGAAGAAGTAACGACGGTTGGATGAACTTATTTACGATTCTTGGTTTCTCCATGATTGGATTGGGCTTCTTAGGATCTCCACAAGTATATGTTCGTTTTATGTCTATTAAAAGTGAACATGAAATTGACAAAGGAAAATGGGTTGCACTAATTTTCACGCTCTTAACAGATGCAGCAGCAGTAACGATTGGTATTTTGGGTCGAATTTATTTCACCCAAGCAGGACAAGATCCCGAATCAATATTAGGAACTGGCGGAGAAGACGTTTTAAGCATGGTCACCAACGAATTTTTACCAACAATCTTAGTCGCAATCTTTATTGCAATTGTACTTTCAGCGATTATGTCAACGATAGATTCGCTATTAATTTTAGCTTCTAGCGCAATTACTCGTGATTTTTATCAGAAAATATTCAGACCAGATTTAAAGGATGAAGACTTAACAAAATTTTCAAGATTAGTTACTATTGGAATGGCAATGGTAGCACTTGGAATCGCTGTTTTATTATATTTTTTATATCCTGATCGGAAGATTTTTTGGATTATGATTTTTGGATGGTCTGGAATTGCAGCAACGTTCTGTCCTGTAATTATTCTATCATTATTCTGGAAAGGTTATACTGAAAAAGGAGCAATTGCTTCTATGATTACTGGTTTCTTCTCCGTAATCCTATTCAAATTTGTGGTGTCTGAAATAGAAGGAATTGGCGCATATTTTGTAGAATTAGATGTGTTAGCACCTTCTTTTGCATTGGCAATGATTGTTGGCTATATTGTTTCAAAAGTATTTCCTAACAAGAGATTAGAAAAAGATCAAATAGAAATAATTGAATAAAGAGATTTTTTTATATTTAATCTAGTCAAAATGAAGCTCTCTTTTTCTAAATATATAATCAGATGATATTAATTTTTAACAATCGTGGAATCTTAATCCCTGTATTTTTAATAGTTCCATTTTTTGGAATCACAATTTTATACAGTTTTCTAAAAGAGAATGTTGGTGGATTTTTCGCTACAGACGCTGCTTTTCAAATTGCTTTAGGAATTGGACTTATTATATCTTTTCTATGGACATATCTTACAAGTTATGATTTTATAAAAGTCAATGGTGAAAAAGAAAAAATTGAAATGAATAACTACTTTTTTTATATGTCTAATAGACTTTGGAGTTATATAATGTTAGGTGCTGGAATTTTGACTATAATTGGAGGAATAATGGAATTCTTTTATGGATAATGAATGGCAATCAATAAAACTAAAAATAAATTTCTGTCTTCATTGGAATGTCAAAAGTCATTCAATTTCTTAATCTTTCAATCCTTCAATTATTTAATTAAATCAAACAAAACTATACGCCCAATATATCAATACCAATTGCAAAGGCAATCGAATCATGGTAGGAATGACCAATTTTCCTTTTTTTCTCGACTTTTGAAAATGTCTAATATTAGCAGGAAATACAGCAATCAACAACGCAATAATTCCGATAGCAGCTGCGGAACGAGTTGCTTCAAACAATAACGAAATTCCTAAAACAATTTCTATAATTCCGACAATAATATTTACCCTTTCGGGAGAAGGAACCCATTTTGGCGTGATGCTGAGAAATACTTTCGGCTTCCAAAAATGGCTGATTCCCGCAAAACAGTATAAAAATGACATCGCACAAAGCGAAATAAGTTGTAATGTTGACATTTGATAAAGGTACTAATCACACCTTTAGATTAGTCTTTTTTTATTAAATTTATCAAAAAAATAATGAAGAAAAACTTCCTACTACTTTTAAGCTTAGTTCTATTAACTTCTTTTATCCAAAATGAAACAACAGACGAGCAATATTTAAATAACATTCTACAAGAAATTGTAGCATCAGATGAAACCATTTTAGAAAAGAACCATAAATTAGTTGATGGATTCAATTCTGCACTTCAAATTCCTGCTAGATTTTATTTGGATGAAGAATATCTCGATAAGTTAAGTCCATATTTTAAAAAGGAGGACATTGAATTTTACAGAAGTCAAATTACTAAAAACTCAAAAGTAAAGTTATTAAAAAAAGGTGTATTCAAAGAATATGAATTCATTAGAAGAAAGAAAATCGTCAACTTTATTGCCAAAGTAGAAAGTGATTATGTCAAAGAAAAAGAATTTGATTATGATAAATTATTCAATAAAAAAATAGGCGCAATTCAAGAGTTTGGACTTCCATTAGTTTCAAAAGATGGCAAATTCGTCGTGATTCGTTTCTTTAAAATGTCATCATCCAAAGCCAATAAAGGATTTATTAGAATTTACGAAAGAGTTAATGAAAATTGGGTTTTACGAGAAGTTGTTCAAGAATGGAACAATGAAAAAAAGTAATAATTAATTCAAATTATGATGTGTTACCAAGCATTTTTTGATTAAAATGTGCATGTCTATTTTTTCAGCTTTCTAACTACAAAAAATTTGTTTTCAACAATAAAAACAGTAGTTTAGATTGATTAACATGAACCACCAAAACTATTTAACATGAAGAAACTAGGACTCCTTTTACTTATTGCGGCATTTACTTTTGCCTGCGGAACTAAAAAAGCGACTTCAACAAGTAAAGTATCGAAAGAAGTTACCATAAAAAAAGCGAATAAGAAAAACTACAAACAAACTTTACGTGATCGATATACATTTGTCATCAACGAAATTTCCACAGACGAAACCTATGGATATTCACCCGAAAATGCTGTCGAGGTTGGTGGCGTTAAAAATAGTGAAGGTCCACTAAATGAGCAACGTTATTTAAACGCTTTAGAAGGTCCAAATGGCGAAGAAGTAACCTATTACAGAGCTGGAAGTTGTTGTCCTGTTCCAAGTGAAAATGGTTTTATGGGGAAAAGCGCAATGCTTGACAATTACAGAGTTACTTGGGAAGGTTCCAAAGACACGGTTTCTATTTACATAAATATGTATGATTCTACTAAACTAAAAGCACCAAAAGGGTTTACATTGAAAAAATAATATGACCAAACATCGCCATTTTATCATACACAAACCATTTGGCTACTTATCACAATTTGTCAACAATCAAAACAAGCGAAAAAACAAAAAGCTTTTGGGAGAATTACACGATTTTCCTGAAGGTGTTATGTCAATTGGTCGCTTAGACGAAACTTCCGAAGGTTTATTATTTTTGACGACTGACGGAATGGTTAGCGAGCAAGTTCGGAGTAAAAAAGTGGAAAAAGAATACTATGTACAAGTTGATGGAGAAATTACACAAGCAGCAATTGAACAATTAAAAACTGGTGTCGAAATCGGCATTCACGGCACAAAATACCAAACATTGCCGTGTGAAGCTTCTATGTTAAATCCTGCGCCAATATTTAAAGATCGCACCAAAAAATTACGCGATGAACGTCACGGACCAACCAGTTGGATTTCTGTCACAATTTCGGAAGGAAAATTTCGCCAAGTACGAAAAATGACTGCAAAAGTTGGATTTCCTACCTTGCGGTTGATGCGAATTCGAATTGGAAACATTCTATTAAATGATTTACCTTCTGGCGAAATTATAGAAGTTGATGGTTTTAGTTTAGGAGTTTAGCATTTCGACTTCGCTCAATGTAGCAGGTTTTGGGTTTTGTAAAATATACGTCCTTTCGAGTGAAATTCGTAGTAAAACGAAGAATTTTGTATCGAGAAATAGCTGTTTTCAAAAGGTTCTCGATACTTCGTCTTCGACTCAACTCGAACTGACATGTAGAACATTTAAAATATAAAATATAAAACTCCAAATGTAAAATTTTAAAGTTTTGGTAGTGCAAACAAAACGTCCTTTCGAGTGAAATTCGTAGTAAAACGAAGAATTTTGTATCGAGAAACCTCTATTATTAAAAGGTTCTCGATACTTCGTCTTCGACTCAACTCGAACTGACATGTAGAACATTTAAAATTCAGCATTCAACATTTAAAATATAAAATGTAAAACTCCAAATGTAAAATTTTAAAGTTTTGGTAGTGCAAACAAAACGTCCTTTCGAGTGAAATTCGTAGTAAAACGAAGAATTTTGTATCGAGAAATAGCTGTTTTCAAAAGGTTCTCGATACTTCGTCTTCGACTCAACTCGAACTGACATGTAGAACATTTAAAATTCAGCATTCAACATTTAAAATTCAAAAAAACCACACACGTACAAAGCATCTTTTTAAAATTGCGTAACTTTCCAATCATCAAACAAACCAACCACATGAAAAGAATACTGCAATTTCTAGTAGTTACGTTTCCGCTTGTCTTATTATGTCAACCAAATACAGAAGTGTATTTATTCGATTTAAAAATAGACGGAAATCAAGTTGAAATTACCAACGGAAAAAATATTTCTAATAATGAAGGTTACGACAACCAACCTTCTTTTAAAGATGAAAACACAATTCTATTTGCGTCCACGCGAAATAAACAAACGGATATTCTTCAATATACTATGGATTCCAACACAAAAAAATGGCTGAGCGATACGAAACAAGGAAGTGAATATTCGCCAATGCGCATTCCGAATACAAAAGATATTTCTGCAATCCGACTCGACACGACAGGAAAACAATTATTATATCGCTACCGAAAAGGAAAAAGCAAACCTATTCATAAGGATTTAGTGATTGGTTATCACGTGTGGAATTCTCAAAACATGTTAGTGTCTTGTGTTTTAGGCGAATCGCTTGAATTAGTGATTTCTAATCTTAAAAAGAAAACAAATACAATTGTTGACACTACTATTGGACGTTCTTTGCACAATATTCCAAATACGAATTTGGTGAGTTATATCAGTAAGAAAAATGCAGTTTGGGAAATTCGTTCCTTAAATCCTATAACTGGTGAAACCGAAAAAATCGCAAACACAGTTCCAAATGTGGAAGATATGTGTTGGCTGAAAGATGGTTCTATTTTTATGGGAAAAGGCAAAGCTTTGTATCAATTCGATCCTAAAAAAGATACCGAATGGAAAATCATTAAACTGTTCGACAAAGAAAATTTTGACAATATCACACGAATTACTGCGAATAAATCAAACACGAAATTGGTTGTTGTTGGTGAACTTGAAACAACACTCGAACCGAAACTTGAAAACATTCGTTGGATTGCAGGAAACTGGAAAGGCGAAGCTTTTGGCGGCATCACAGAAGAAAACTGGAGCGAGCCTTCTGGCGATTCTATGATGGCAACTTTCAAATTGATTGTTGATGGAAAAGTTCAGTTTTACGAAATAGAAACCATTTCGGAAGTAAATAATAGTTTGATTTTACGTCTAAAACATTTCGGAAACGATTTGAAAGGTTGGGAAACGAAAGACGAAACCGTTGATTTCCCACTAATCAGAGTCACAAAAAATAAAGCTATTTTTGAAGGAATGACGTTTGAATCCATAGACGAAAACAATATGATTGTTTATGTTGCAATTGGACAAAAAGATGGTTCAACTGCAATTGTTCCATTCAATTATACCAAACAATAACACGTATAATGAAACACTCTAAAAATAGAATAGAATCATTGAGCGACGGCGTATTTGCCTTTGCTGCTACGCTTATGGTGGTTAATATTGGCGCCAATACCGATTTATCGTCACTTAAAGAACAACTGCCGATGTTTGTAAGTTTTGGAATCAGTTTTTTTGTGATGATGGCACTCTGGAAGTTACATTACAACCTTTTCAGACGCACGAGTTACGTTGATAATTGGATCATTACGTATAATATTATCTTTTTATTTACGATTTTATTCTACGTATTTCCCTTAAAATCATTGGCTTCCGCCGCAATATTAAAAACGCGTATGTCATTGGATGAACTTTCTGGACTATTTCAACTCTATAGCATAGGATTTACGCTTATATTTTTATGTTTAACATTAATGTATAGACGCGCACACAAAAAAGACATTAAAAACAAACATCCGCTGAATTTATTTTTTTACAAAAGACACTTTTTTATCTTTGTTTTAGTAGGATTATTTTCAGTAATACTCGCTTATTTCAATATCGGAATCCGATTCGGGTTACCAGGACTTATCTACTCTATTCTCGGACTTCTCTGTTTTTTACACAGCAAAAAATTTCAAACAAAATATCCATCAAACACTATTACCTTATGAAAAAAATCATCACTTCTCTCCTATTCTTTTCTGTTGCTTTCGCGATGTCACAAACCGATTCTCGTTTATACGACATCATAGAAGCTGTTTCGGCTGACCGAATTGAAAACGACATCAAAACGCTAGCAAACTTCGGAACTCGAAACACGTTTAGCGATACCATTTCGGAAACACGCGGAATTGGCGCGGCAAGACGCTGGATAAAAGCCGAATTTGACAAAACTTCTAAAAATTGTGGTAACTGTTTGAATGTTTTTTATCAGAAAGATTTTGTAACGAAAGAAGGAAATCGTCGTGTGCCAAAAGATGCTTGGGTTGTAAATGTAATTGCGATTCAGAAAGGAACAAAATATCCAAATCGATATATCATTATGAGCGGCGATATTGATTCGCGCGCAAGCGACACGATGGATTTTACCACAGATGCTCCAGGTGCAAACGACAACGCTTCTGGAATGGCTGGAACTATTGAAGCGGCACGCGTTTTATCAAACTATAAATTTGAAAATAGTATTATTTATGTGGGACTTTCTGGCGAAGAACAAGGATTATTTGGCGGACAAGGTTTGGCAACGTATGCAAAAGAAAAAGGTTGGGATATTATTGGCATTTTAAACAATGATATGATCGGAAATATTGAAGGTGTTGACGGCGTAATTGATAATCGTTCGTTCCGAATTTTCTCAGAACCAGTTCCTGCTGATGAAACCGAACGTCAACGCAGATCGCGTCGTTTTTATGGCGGTGAAGTTGATGGAATTTCAAGACAATTAGCGCGTTACGTTCATAAAAAAGTAAAAACATATATGCCAGAAATGAATCCGATGCTAATTTACAGATTGGATCGTTTTGGTCGTGGCGGACATCACAGACCTTTTAATGACTTAGGTTTTGCGGGAATCCGAATTATGGAAGCGCATGAAAATTACAATCGTCAGCATCAAGATATTCGAGAAGAAAATGGTATTAAATATGGTGATGTGATTGAAGGTGTTAATTTCGCATACGCGAAGAAACTCACTGCTGTAAATGCTATTAATTTGGCAAGTTTGGCTTGGTCACCTTCGCCACCAAAAGAGGTAGAAATTGGCGGAATTGTAGAACCGAGTGTGAAATTTCGTTGGAAAAAATCGGATGATTCAAATGTAGTTGGTTATAAAATTTATTGGCGAGACACAACAGCGCCACAATGGCAACATTCGCGCTTTGTTGGCGATGTCACTGAGTTTACATTGAACGGAATTGTGATTGATAATTATTACTTCGGAATTGCCACCGTTGGAAAAAATGGTCATGAAAGTTTGATCGTTTTCCCTGCGAAAACATTTAGATAATACACATGTCTGAAAGAGAAGAATTATACTTTAAAAACACTACAGAATGGCGAGAATGGTTGCTTGAAAATCATGATTCGTCCACAGGAATTTACCTTATATTTTACAAGGTAAGTTCTGAAACAGAAAGTATGCGTTGGGAAGAAGCCGTAAAAGAAGCCTTGTGTTTTGGTTGGATTGATAGCACAGTTAAAAAATTGGACGACGAACGCAGGCGACAATATTTTTGTCAGCGCAACCCAAAAAGTGTCTGGAGCAAACTGAATAAAACCTATATTGTAGAACTCATTGCAGAAAACAAAATGCACGAAAGCGGTTCGCAAAAAATGATTACTGCCATGAAAGATGGTTCTTGGACAGCATTGGATAATGTTGAAAATTTAATTGTCCCAAACGATTTACAACGTGCGTTTGACAATAATCCGAAAGCATTTGAAAATTATCAAAATTTCAGTCCTTCCTATCGAAAAAGTTATTTGTATTGGTTGAACCAAGCAAAACGAGAAGCAACGCGCGAAAAACGAATTGCAGAGATTATTCGTTTGTGTGGTGAGAATGTGAAGAGTAGAGGGAATTGGTAGGTTTGTTTACTTTAATAAAACATAATGATTTTGATCTTTATCGAAGATCAAAATCAACTAAAATTACTCTTCACACTT
This sequence comes from Kordia antarctica, assembly GCF_009901525.1. Lineage (NCBI taxonomy): Bacteria > Pseudomonadati > Bacteroidota > Flavobacteriia > Flavobacteriales > Flavobacteriaceae > Kordia > Kordia antarctica. The sequence goes on along the minus strand of NZ_CP019288.1, from coordinate 21,401 downwards.
AACCCAAAATTCACAAATTATTATTAAATTTGCAGAAAAAGGATCAAACTATAATTTGTAAAATCATTTTTATGGCAAGTTTTGGACATTTTATTAAAAGAGAAAGAGAAAAAAGAGAGTGGACACAGACTGATTTTGGTGCTAAAGTCGGAATAAATTCAAGTGCAATTAGTCGAATGGAAAATGGCACACAAAAATTTAGTATATCCAAATTAAAAAAACTCTCTGAAATTTTTCAAATTGATACTCAACTAGTGAATGATTTATTTTTTGCGGACAAATTCGCAAGAGAAGCAAACAAATATAAATGCTCTGATTCTGTATTCTCTGTAGCAGAAGACACTTCAAATTATTTAAAAAATATAAACGCAACACAAGGAAAACTTGAATTATGAAAAAACCATTAACATATATTAGCCTTTTCAGTAGTGCAGGTGTTGGTTGCTATGGCTTTAAACTAAATGGGTTTGAATGTATTGCTACGAATGAACTCTTAACTAAAAGACTTAAAATACAGACTTATAATAATAAATGTAAATACGAAACTGGATACATTGATGGAGATATTTCTAATTCAAATGTTAAGGAAAAACTTTTTGCAGAATTAAAATTTTGGCAAAATAAGCACAAAATAAAAGAGCCTGATGTTCTGATTTCAACGCCGCCTTGCCAAGGAATGTCAGTTGCAAATCACAAGAAAAATAATGAAAAATCAAGGAATTCATTAGTAATTGAATCTATAAAAGTAACACAAGAAATACTTCCTAAATTCTTTATTTATGAAAACGTAAGGGCATTTCTAAATACTATTTGTACGGATATTGATGGTGTTGATAAACCAATTAAAGAGGCAATAAAATATAATCTTGGTGGACACTATAATATTCTTTCAAAAATTGTAAACTTTAAAGAATATGGTTCAAATTCTAGCAGAACAAGAACATTGGTAATTGGAATTAGAAAAGATATTCAAAACGTTTCTCCTTTTGATATTTTTCCTAAAAAACAAAAAGAAACATCTTTACGACAACTTATTGGAGATTTACCAGTGTTGGAAGAAATGGGTGAAATTTCCGAAGATATTTTTCACGCTTATCGTGAATTTGATAAAAGAATGCTTCCTTGGATTGAGAATTTAGAAGAAGGCCAATCTGCTTTTGAACAAACTGAAGAGTTAAGAATTCCACATAGAATTATTGATGGGAAATTAGTTCCTAATAAAAGTAAAAACGGAGATAAATATGCTAGATGGTATTGGGACAAAGTTGGTCCTTGTGTTCACACAAGAAATGATATTTTATCAAGTCAAAATACAGTTCATCCAAGAGATAATCGAGTTTTTTCGATAAGAGAATTGATGCGAATGATGTCAATTCCAGAAAGTTTTGAATGGTCTAATATCAAAACTCAAGATTTAAACGAAAGAACAGTATTAGAAAAAAAGCTTTTTCTTAAAAAAGAAGAATTAAATATTAGACATTGTTTAGGTGAAGCTGTTCCAACAGGTGTTTTTAAAAGTATAGCTTCTAATATTAAGAATTTCTATAAAAAAGAAAAAATATCAGGTTCTGAAATTAACAAACTTGTTATAGAAAACGAATTAAGCATTACTGATAATTTAATAAATTTCATCAAAGAAAACTTCAGTAAATTATCATTAGAAAATATCTTTTTAATTGCGGAATTTTCAAATTCTGAAAGACAAAATACGTCTGCATATTTTACAAGAAAAGATATTGCTTTTACAGTAATTAAGGATTTGCCAGAACTAAAAAAGAAAAAGAAAATTAGAATTTTAGAACCATCTGTTGGTGTTGGTAATTTTATTCCTCAATTAATTGAAAAATATAAAGACAAAGAAGAAATTGTAATTGATGTTTGTGATATTGATAGCAACTCTTTAAAAGTGTTAAAAACTATTTTAGAAAAGATTAAAGTTCCGAAAAACTTCAAAATTAATCTGAAAAATATAGATTTTTTACTTTGGAATACTAAAATAAAATACGATTTAGTAGTTGGAAATCCTCCATACAAAAAGTTGACAAAAAATAAAGAACTTCTTGAAAGATACAAGTTCGGTATACAAAATACAGACACTAATAACTTGTTTTCTTTTTTTATTGAAAAATCAATAAGACTAGGTAATTATATTTCATTAATCGTTCCTAAAAGCTTATTAAATTCTCCCGAGTTTAATAAAACTAGAGAACTGATAAACAGCTATAATCTAGAAAAGATTTGTGATTATGGAGAAAAAGCTTTTAAAGGTGTAAAAATTGAAACTGTTAGCTTTTTAGTTAACACAATAGATAAAGAGAAAAGCGATATTATTAAAATTGAAAGTTATATAAATAAAAAATATACTCTAAAAAGTAAAAAATATATTTTATCTAATGATTTTCCATATTGGTTAATTTATAGAAGTGATACGTTTGATGAAATTGCTTCAAAAATGAAACTTGATATATTTCAAAGTTTTAGAGACAGACAAATAACCAAATCTTTAACTAAAAATAATGGAGAGATAAGAGTTTTAAAAGCTAGAAATATCGGAAACAATGAAATTAAAGACTTAGAAAACTATGACTGCTATGTTGATCATTTGGAAAACTTGGCGGTTTCGAAATACATCAATGAGAATGATGTTGTAATGGTGCCTAATTTAACTTATTATCCAAGAGCAACATTCTTACCGAAAAATACAATTGTTGATGGTTCAGTTGCTTTACTAACGTTGAAAAACGGAAGTAGATTGCCAACTGAAAAGGATTTGGAGTTTTATAGTACAAAAGAGTTCGAAAATTATTATCGAGTAGCAAGAAATCACGGAACACGTTCTTTGAATATTGACAATAATTCCGTATTTTTCTTCGGACTTTTAAAAGAATTAACTGAATGATAGAAAACATTACCAACCACTTGCAAAAATTTGACTTTGACGTAAGAAAAAGTAAAGACGCAAGATTTATGGATCAAAAAGTAACACCTGACGTTTTAAGTATAATTGCAGATTGTGTTTTAAATTTTGATGCTGATAGAAATATTGAATTTACTAAAGATGATATTTGGAGCGACAATTATTTTAATACAAATGTAAAAGGTATTTTTAATAAGCCTGATGCTCAAAATGAAACAACTCGTCAAGAATATGATAAGTTTACTTCTCAACCTTTGAGAACTTTAGCATATTCTGGAGTTTTGAAAATGCGAAAATCTGGAAATAAAAACCTTTATAAAATAGCCAACAAATCCATTCTTGAATTTATTGGAATGAAAGAGAGGAATGCTTATATTTTTCTTTACTATTATTTAGAAAAAGTTTTGTCCGATAGTAATTTATTAAGATTTTTTGAAGATTTTAAAAACAAATGTATAAATGGGACTATTGACAATACTGAATTTCAGAATTTAAAAACCCGTTTTCAGAGATTTATAATTGGCAACACACCAATAAATGGAACAACTGAAGTAAATAGAATTTTTCCAAAAATCTTAAATGTATATTCTTGTGAAAATAACATTCAAGGTACAATAAAAGGTCGATTATCTAAAAGACAAATCTACTATACGGATTTAATGTATAATCGTCCAAATTGGAGAGATGTTGATAAAAATAAAGGGATTTCAAGAACGGAAGCAATTTCTGAACACGAAAACTTAATGATAGAACAAAATGAAGCTTATTCAGACTATCAAGTCCAGAAAGCTATGAATATGGTTCGTAAAATGTATACCCAAAGTGAAGTTACTGACCAATGGTCCAATGGAGAAGCTACTCAAATTCATCATATTTTCCCAAAGTCCGATTTCCCAAAATTAGCTCATTACTTAGAGAATTTAATAAAACTAACGCCAACTCAGCATTATACTAAAGCACATCCAAGTAATAAAACACAGCAAATAAATAAGGACTATCAATTAATTTGTTTATTAGCAAAAACTGATAGTATTGAAACTTCTATAAAAAAAGGAGAATTTGTATATAGAAAAGAATCTTTTATTTACGTAATAAATACAGGCTTAACTGAAAAATTGGATTATGAGATTGATTTTAGAAAAATAAAAAATGAATTAGCAAGAATTTATAACGCAGCTTAAAAAACTAAACATATGTATAAACAATACTTTGGCGTGAGAAAAAAAATGAGATTCGATTCTCCAGAAGAATATTATGAAACTTTGGGATACATAGCGAAATCTGACGGTTCTTGCGATTTATATAGAGAAGAAAATCAAAATCAAGGAGCTTGGGGACCAGAAATAAGAATGAATTGCTATAAGAACCTTCATAAATTTCCTGCTCCACTAAAAAGAAAATTTACAAAAGGTAGAGGAAAGAAAGTATTGCACCGTATAAACTGTAATGAATTTATACAAGATTTATTAGACAACCATAATTTTAAGAAAGATGAAATTCAAGATGTAAATACTATTAGAAATACAATTCCTGCTCAATATCAAGTAGATTTCGATAGAGGTTTGGCATTGTAAAGTGACAACGTTTAAAGATATATATCCTATTATTTTATACTACTTAAATCTCTAGCCTAATAATAGATATGAAAAACACCAACCTAAAATCCAATAGAATTACTTTAAGATTAATAAAACCATCAGACTTAGCAGCAATTCATTTACTGCATTCGTTGCCCAAAGTTGATGAGTTTAATACCTTGGGAATTCCAGAGAATATTCAGGAAACACAAGCCGTTATTCAGTCTTGGATTGCCGAACATGAATTGGATGAGATTAAAAATTATACGTTTGCCATCGAACACATTCAAACGAAAGAATTTATTGGACTCTTTGGTTTAAAACTTTGGAATAAAAAAAACCGAAGAGGAGAAGTTTGGTATAAAATCCATCCCGATTATTGGCGCAAAGGATTCGCAACCGAATCAGTAAATTTGGTATTAGATTTCGGATTTGAAACCCTTAATTTACACCGAATTCAAGCAGGTTGTGCTGTTGACAATATTGGTTCAATTAAAGTGCTGGAAAAAGTTGGAATGATTCGCGAAGGACGCGGAAGACAAACATTGCCTTTAAAAAATGGTTGGTCAGATAATTTTGAATATTCTATTTTGGAAACTGATGAACGGAAGAAGTGAGTTTGTTTGTTTGTTTGTTTGTTTGTTTGTTTGTTTGTTTGTTTGTTTGTTTGTTTGTTTGTTTGTTTGTTTGTTTGTTTGTTTGTTTGTTTGTGAATTTCAAAAAATATTTTCAATTGACCAATTTCAATACAAGAAAGATATACACAACAGATTCTTATTCCATATAATGCACAATAAACGTATTGTCTAACTCGCTTTTACTAATTCCATAACCGCTTCCGCGTTGTGTTGTGAATTTAACTCCGAGACCTGTTTTATTCAATTTATCTCTTAATTCCCTAGCCGCTATTTTGCTCTTATCACTGTAATAAAAAATGGTAGGCGAATTGGAGAAAAAGCTAGGTTTCTTTTTCCAATCTGGATAGATTTTGAGATTGTAATTGTATTTTTTAATGAACGATGCTAATGATCGTTTTGCCTTTTCATCTGGATTGAACGAATAGAATCGCACATTGTATTTGTCATTTGTATTGACAGATTTATATTTTAAAAGATCGCTTTGCGTTACAACTTTTGTCGTTGTAGCTACATTTTCATAACCAATTTCAATGGCTTGGCTTTTCCAACCTTTTGTACTTGGATTATCAAATTCTTTGACATTTTTGATATGTACACGAATTTTCAATAAATGATCTACCAATTGGAATACTTCGTCTTTATTTACGTCTGCTCCGTACCAAATGGTATTTACTCTGTTACGACCATTATCATTGACAACTTGCATGAGGTTTAAATTAAAACTGGGGTTTTTCATGCCTTGAATCAAATGTTCAATCCTACTTCCGTCTGCTTTTCGTTTGTAATAACGAACAATGGTATTATCTGTAATATTATTGGTAATTCTGTTTAATTTGTCTTGTGCCAAATTTACACTTGTCAATGCAGTCGCTCTGTCCGTTCTTGGTATATTTTTATTATTCAAGTCGCGTTCAATATGTGCTAATTCCTTGCGGAGTGTTTTCACTAATGTTGCAATAGAATCTGTTCGTAACGAATCATTTCTTCGCAAGCGTTCATTTTCAATAAACTCAAATTGGTATTTTTCAATGAGTTCTTGATTTACTTCATTTTCGTCAGCTAAAAATTCAATACGAGTTTTATTTGCTTTATTTTTTTTGTCTTGCGCATAAATAATTAAAGATGCAATCACGGAAATCATCAACAAAACCACAATCAAAATGATGTAATTATACTTTTTGTCCTTTTTTCGAACATCTGCGATCGTTTCTTCTATAGATTTATATTGTTTCATTATAGCTGTAATTCTTTATATTACGATTAATCGCATGAATTCTTCATTCAAGTCTTTGCGCTCATTATCGGAGAGTTGTGACAACGCTTTTAGCAAACGTTTTCGTTTCAACTCAAATAATGTAATCAATGTAATTCTGTTTTTCTTCTTCTGAATTTCTAAAAATGGATAACTACTAAACGCTCCTGGAATCAGTCCTAACATGGAAGAAGCAATATCTTGATCGTTACTCATAAATAAGAAAATAACCAATCCTAAGCTTAAAGCAATCGCAACATAAATCAATCTATAATAAAAACTGACACTTTTTGTATACCCGCTTTTCGCGACTTCTATTTCTTCTTCCGAGATAATAGTACTTGTCAACACATCAATTTCTTCTCCATGACGTCTTTCTTCATCTTCTTTTACGGCGGCTGAATTCACAATTAATTTCGGAATGTTTTCATCGCCTGTATCTGTCAATGCAATTGTAGCCAATGAAATTTTAAACGCATCTTTTATCGTTCTTCCATTAAATAACACATTGTAAAAATTCTTAGAAAAATCAATCGCAACATCATCAGGAATTTCAGTATTCATTCCGATGACATATGGAATTTTTTTATTGAAATCATCAATTCCAGACAAACTGTGACATGTATTTAGAAAAACACAATCGATATGATCTAAAAAACCTGACAGTAAATCGGATAGTTTTTGAATAGAAACTTCTGCTTTGTAACCTTCTACATCTTCCAACAATAATTGTTCGTCCGAGTTTCCATGTCCCGAAATGTGCAGAATATTAGGTTTAATTTTGAGTAAATGATCTATTAAAAGGTCTTTCGTTACTGCGCCTCTCGATTCAAATACAAACAATTTCTTTTGATCGCTTCCGCCCAAAACTTCACGGATCGCGTTTTCTTCCACGTCTAAGCGTAATGCATCGCTATCGACTGGATTTGCCTTTATGAATAATATTTTAACTATATCTGAAATGACGTTATAATTTTAAGTTCATATTTGATACTATTTCTTCAAGTTGTACACTTTCATTGCTACTACTTCGAACGTTTACACGAGAAAGAATAATCTTTTCTGGCTCATTATTCTGAAACGTTTCAGCCGCAGCTTCAAATGTCAACTGACTTATTTTTTCAATGAATGAAACATCTACTTGATACGTTTCTGCATCTTTAAACGAATTAAAATCTGCACTTCGAACACCTTCGGAACGACTTACAGGTTTTACAATTCGCTTTTTTTGCAATATTCGTTTTTGACTTGTTAAAAAACCTGCTCTATGCAATACATTATCTTTCACATAATATACAACTTTCCAAAAAAGATACGGCAATCGTACCACTTCATCATTTACCGTTTTTAAAAATTCAGGATCATCTTCTCTAAAAGCTGGACCGCTGAACAAGCAAATTTTCATGCTATTTTTTACAGCTTCATGATGCAAAATATAATTCTCGATGCTTTTCCAAACACCTCTATTTAGTTTGCTTACTTGCGGAATTGCATTTGTGTAGTAAAATGTTGATTTTGCCGCCAATCGTGCTGCTTCAACATCGTTTCCCCATTGTACATCTTCTCGTTTTGCCATATGACCTTTGTCAAAATCATACGTTTTAGCATTGTACAATGCTTTTCCCCATTGTGCTTCTTCAGGAATTCGCGCATCTTTTTCCCAGCGTTCGCTTCCTTCAAAAATTGTATCTCTTTTTATTTTATGAAAACAAGTTCCATCTACGTTAACGGCTGAATAGTAAGGGAATTTTCGAAACGGATTTTGCAAAACACTGTAATTCTGATATGGCAAATAATAATCTGACACTTCCAATATTGCGGCAGTAAATTTGGCTACTTCTTCCGCGTGAATCGTTGGCGTTTTCACTTGGTGCGTTTCAAAAAAATCAGTTAAATAACTCAAATCCGTTTGTGTTAACTTTTTAAAAATATCAAATATTTATGGTTTTACAACGAAATAACAAAGTTTTAATACTTATAACGAGACAATTAAATCTTCTTCACTCGTTTCATTTGGTGTATCTAAATCAGTATCTTCCAAGAAACCATTAGAAAATACACGTTGCATTTCCGTTGATAACAATCCATTGCGATAGCTTTTCCATTCGGTTACTTTATCACCAAACATATGATTTACTAGATTTGGAAACTTCCAATTCGAATTTTTTCCCCAATGAATTGTAAACGGAATATTGTTTTCTTGCAAAACTTCAATCATTCGTGTGCCGTATTCGGTCAAACTCATAATTTTTTTCGATTTCTCCCATAAAACACCATCAATCTCTAACATACACGTTATTGGAAACTTGGTAAAACCTAACGTGGCTTGGGTTTGTTTGACAAATCGCATTGCAAAAATCCCTGGAATTGGACCTTCATTTTTTGTCATTTCTTCCAATACTTTATACGCTTTTGATGAATTTTTATGATGAATTCCTACCGAACATGCAAACGCTGGACCTTGATATGGTGCGTCCCAAAAGGTTTCATATAATGTTCCTAATGTTTCTTCATTTACTTCAGGAAGAATGGTTTTTTGTAATTTTTTAATAAACCACGGAATGCTTTTTGGAAACTTCTCGGAAACTTTTATCAACAGATAAATTAAATCTTTATAAAGTGATGTTTTGATGACTGGAAACGGATCAGGATACGGAACTTTGTATGGTTTTTTATACATAATCTCAATCACATATTCGCTTTCATCAGTATACGGATTGATGAATACTTTGTAATGATACGGACGATTTGGTTTGCCATTTTCATCAACTTCACCGTCAATTTTGAAGGAAGAATTTTCAAAATCCATTGTATCTGCCAATTTCAACGCAGTTTCTTTCTTTATTTTTTTGACATATCTTTTTAATAGAAAACGATCTTCTGCTTCAATGACAACGCCGTGAATAAATCCAAATGCACCCAATCCGACCAAAGCAGCATTGAATAAATGATCATTACGAATCACTTTCGCGTTTATTTTTTTGGCAAAATCATCATTTAAGGCAGGTTTTGTGTGTCTTTCTAGATAGACAATATCGGTTGGTTTATCGCCTACAATCAAATTAATTCCAACAACATAATCTTGCACAGCACCAACATTTAACGCCGAACCGTGAACTCCTGTTGACATGCAACCTGCAATCGTTTGTCCGTTACTTGCACCTGTAGTTTTTAATGACTTTCCATGCGAACCTAATACTTCAGAAACTCGCTTGATAGTATTTCCGCATTGAAAAAAGAACAAATTTTCGTTGGCATAATTTGAATCTTCATGTGTCAATTCTTGTGGAATTGGAATGTGAATACTCATGAAACCATTGTAATGCATATTGTCTTTTTGATGCGCAATGTGCGATAATGACCAAGCTGAACCGTACGCTCTAAATCCTTCATTTCTGCCTGCCGCTTCCCGAATTAATCGTTGAATTTCCAACGCAACATCATTGTAACGATCATATTTTGAAAACATATGTGTAGAACCTGCTAGCTCTGTAACGTGTAATGTTTTCAAATCAAATGGTCCGTTGTTATGTAACGTGTCCCAAGATTTTTTTGGGTGAGATTTTGTAGTTGCCATAGTTAATTAGTTTGTAGGTTTCATACACACATATTTCACGCGCACTCTACGCTTTCGTCCAAATGTAACTGCACTTAACAAAACGCCACCAAACGTATTTCGGTATTCTATGGTGTGAATTCCAGCAGTTCCGCAATCTTTAATTAGCATCGTAAAATCTTTATCTGTGACTTTAATAGTGATTACTGTATCAATTGGTTGTACATCCATAAATCGATAATAATCTTTACTATCATTCATTGGGTCTGGTTTCGGATCGCCATACACATTCTTTAATCGAACACTATAACAAGACGAGAAAAGACAGCAAATTATAATAGCAATACTGAATTTTACAAAAGGTTTATATCTTAATTTCATAACTACTTGTATTAGTAATGTATAAAAGTAGTTGCTTTCTGATAGATTTTCAAGGGTAAAAACACCCTAAAATTCAATCAATTTAAATTTTACTAATTCGTTGCTAGTTCAGTTATTTTTGGTGAGAAATGACAACTAATACCAAGTAAACTTTTAAATAATTTTAAACATATCGATATATCTCAATATATAGTTATATATTTACATATGAATCTTTTGAAGATAAATAAAGTTTTGGCAAACCAAACACGATTGGATATTTTGAAATGGTTGAAAAACCCTGAAAAAAATTTCCCGCCACATCAAGATATAAAACATTTTGATTTTGGTGTTTGTGTGAATAATATTCGAGATAAATCTGGACTTTCTCAATCAACAATTTCACTCTATATGAGCACAATGGAAAATGTAAAGTTGGTTATTTTAACACGTGTTGGAAAATGGTCTTACTATAAAAGAAACGAAGAAACTATTGCAAATTATCTTGCTGAAATAAGCAAACAACTTATCTAATTTTTTTAATAAACATATTGATAAATTTAAATATATAAATATTATGAAAGATCAAATTGCATTTTACGAAAACAAATTAGCCTATGAAATAGATCCATCCGATTTGTATGAAGCACTTCAAAAAGATGTCAACATAGTAGCTGTAGACGCAAGACAAGACTTTGGTTTTGAGAGCGAACACATTCCGACAGCAATAAATTTACCACATCGATTAATGACTGAAGAAAGCACCAAACACTTAGACAAATCTAAAACCTACGTTTGTTATTGTGATGGAATTGGTTGTAATGCTTCTACAAAAGGTGCGTTAAAAATGACGAAATTGGGTTTTAAAGTAAAAGAACTCATGGGCGGAATTGAATGGTGGAAATTTGACGGATACGCAACCGAAGGAACAAAACCAACTAAAGGTTCTATCTTTGAATGTGCTTGTTAAAACTGACTAAAAATTAATTGATAAATAACGTTACCTGAAGCGTTTATAATAATTACTGATTAATATAAATGATACTAATTTTTCTTTGTACTGGTTTTTTTTCCGCAGTATAGTTGTAATTTTTCATCAAAAATTCTCTGAGTTTTATTAAAATCACAGATTATCAAAACTTCCAAAAAACAGAGCTTGACAAACTATAAATTTAGAAAAATTGCTACGGTTTTAGTTTTCGATAGAAAAACTAAAAATACCTCTGGAAAAATGCACTTTCTTTTGTTTCTTTTCTTTGTGCGAGCAAAGAAAACGAAAATAAAAACCTAATAATGAAATACTTAATATCTAAAATATCATGCAAAAACACCAACCAAGAACCATTTCATTTGTAGAAGTTGTCATTATTGATAATTGGAAAATAAAAGTTTATACAATTTCAAGAGAAGACGAATTCAATCATCCAGAATTTTATAAAAAAGCGATTGCGCAACTTCCAAATTGGTTACAAAAAGAAAATAGTTTTAATGCAAATCATAACAATGTAGGATTCTTAATTCTACATGCTTGCAAAGAAGGTATCATTTCTATCGTAAATTGGTGGGTTGGCGAAAATATGCTAAATACACATGTTTTTTTAACAGAAAAAATAGAAGAAATCGAGTTTACACTTATTTCTGGTGACGGAATTGCGCCTTGTATTTGGGAATTAGAAATCATCAATTTTGAACGCTTATCTTGGCTAAAACACATATTGAAACAACATGAAAACCCTAATTACACAGCTTATTTGGAAGATCATATAAATACAAAACTATAATGACTACGTACAACATTCGATTTGCTACCGAAGAAGATATTCCACAAATCATAGAATTATGTGCGGCTCATGCCGAATTTGAGCAAGCAAGTTATGATGCAACTGGAAAAGCTGAAGAACTAAAAAAGCATTTATTTATCGCCAAAAATGACGTAAAATGTCTTGTTGTAGAAATGAATAAAGAACTTGTAGGGTATGCAACATTCATAAAACAGTTTTCCACTTGGGATGCGAATTTCTATGTGTATTTGGATTGTTTATTCATGAATGAAAAAGCTAGAAATCTAGGTATAGGTTTGCAATTGATGGAAGAAATAAAAGCGTATGCTAAAAATGAAGAATGTTCCGTAATTCAATGGCAAACACCAAATTTTAACGTCAACGCGATTCGGTTTTACAAAAGATTAGGCGCAACTTCTAAAAGTAAAGAACGCTTTAGTTGGAACGTTTAAAACTAATTAATGAAATATATCTGTGTTTCTTTTTAGTATCTTAGTCCATACTAATTGAAATAATTCACGAATACTTTAGCTGAAATGAAAATTGGAAAAAAATTTAATCAATTAGAGAAAAATGAATACTTTCATTTTATTGATAACTTTAAGAAATATACTGATTTTAATACGTTAGGAATGTATCGCTCCATTTGTGAAAATGAAAAACTCGGATTAAATGACCGAATTGAAATCAGAGATTATGCAAATACTATTTTCGGAAAAACATTCGATTTCTATCAACTAAAAGATCCTAAAACCTATTTTGATTTAACGACACTTGGAAAAGAAATGACGCAAGCTGATGAACGTAAAGTTTGGGACGATATCCGAATAAACCAAGAAAAAATACTCTCCAAAAAGAAAATTAAACATCGAAATTTCGGCGAATATTCAAAACACAATTGTGGATGTGAAGATTGTCCATACAACGGAATTATGATAAAACAAGGTTCTCGATTTACCGAAAGTCACATGTGGTTTGAATCAGATAAAAACGAATATGCTGCGAAAGAAAAATCGGCCAAAATCAAGAAACAACGTAAAAACAGTCGCAAAATAATCAGTGACGATTTAGAAAATTAAAAAGTATCTGTTCGTTGCAATAAATACCTTTTCCTCTTTGCTAGCGCGAATTACTAATTCATGCCAATAAACAAATTAATAAATATTCGTGAATTCGTGGCAGAAAATAGATTATTAGATTTTCAGACTACTTGGATTATTAGACTTCTACATTTTTATACTTCTCTACTATAGATTAATCATTTAAAGAATGAAAAAACTATGAAAGATACTCATGGAATTCTTTACGTGTAATTTATTATTCATTGTAAAACCTATAATCGAACCAACTCAACAGATAATCAACTGGTACTTCTCAACGATTAATAGGTATTCTACATTTGAATAAATTAAAAAATAAAAATCATGAACAAACAAAAAATTATTTATCTCGCGGGATTATTTACAATCATTTTGCTTTGCCTTATTAGTTGTAATAATGATGATGGAAATACTTGTAGTCCAAGTACATCTTTAGATTGTGGAGCAAAAACTGAACCCGAATCAGATTGTGAATTTTCCGAATTTACACTTATAACCAGTGCAGACCCAAACCCAGTTCAAAGTGGAGGCACTACAAAGATAAGTGCAATCGTTCGTGCAATAAATCTGAGTAATCAGCCAATTCCTGTTAACATTGATATTGAAATATATTCAATTACTAGGCAGCTTGTAAAATCTTCTACATATGTACCTCAGCAAGTATCAACTGCTCAAGACATTCCTGTCTGGCAAAACATTAATGCAGCTGCTGGTAATTATACCGCTGAAATAACTGTAAACAAAGGTGTGTGCGGCTTAGAAAAGATTTGTATTAACATTACTGTGTTATAAACTTATGTAAAAATCTATAAACGCAATAGTAGAAAATATTCAATAAGAACTGTTTAACTTCAAATAATATTTATAAATTAGTCCAAATGAAGATCTTTCTAATCCGCTACTGCGTTTATACGTATCTATTGACATTTATATGACAAAAAACAACTCAGCAATCAAATGCTACAACTCAGTTACAAAAAATTTCTACACAATTGCAAACGATTGATATTTGATAAAAAATAACTCAATGAACACATTTGCAACCTATCTCATTTACATACATGCAACGCTTGGCGGAATTGCTTTCATTGCAGGATTCATCGCCATCATCACAAAAAAAGGCGGAAACTATCATAAAAAATCTGGAATCATATTTTATTACACCATGTTATTTTCTGCACTATCAGCGTTGGTAATTGCAGTATTACCAACACATGAAAATCCATTTCTATTCACCATCGGAGTATTCAGCTCCTATTTTATCATCACAGGATATCGCGCATTGCGATTCAAAAAGCCAAATCCTTCACTATTAATTGACAAAATAATTGCTAGTGTAATGATTATTACAGGAATTGTAATGATTCTTTATCCAATCATAATCACGGGAAGACTAAACATTATATTAACAATTTTTGGCGCAGTCGGAATTATAATGGCAATAAGAGATTTCATGTTGTTTAAAAACGCTAAAAAACTCCGCAAAGGTTGGCTCAAACTACACATTGGAAAAATGCTTGGCGGTTACATTTCGGCTGTAACTGCATTCGTTGTCGTGAATCAATTCATTCCTGGAATTGCAGGTTGGTTAACGCCAAGTGTTTTTGGAGTTGCATATATGATGTTTTGGTTTTGGAAACTGAACAAGAAATCGTCTAAAAAATCAGTGAAAATTTAAGGTAAATTGCGCCAAATTTGAGCTATTTTAAGATGTGAATTTAGCATGTAATTGTTTCAATTTTTCTGTTTTTGGCTTCTTTGTCTAAAACAATTGCTGGCGCTTGCCGAATTCCACAATTTTGAATAGCACAGTGCTCAGAATTTGGTCCGTTACCAGATCAATCTATGCATGAAAAAACAGTAGTTTCATCACTCATTAAAAAAATTTACGATTTCTGTACGTCAAAAAGATGCAATAGAACTTAATGATTTATTTAGAAGACTAGAAAACGGAGAAGGTGTAAAAAACAATTGGAATCGTTGAAAAAAAGTCATCATTCCGCGCGACATTTTGTTATGCGTGGCAATTTGGTAAAAGTGAACCGTTTCGCTTTCGCGCGAATGATGATGGCGAACCTTCAAATAGTACCGGAATGACCATTTACGGACAGATTCAGTCGTTTGATGTTACAGATTTTTGAATTGTTTGAGAATTTGTACGAGGTTAAGGAATTGAAATAAGGAGATTCAGTATAAAAACACGAACAATCGCTCCGAATTACTTCGAATACTTCGCAATAGGCTCACTTACACACACCACATTTTCGAGTTTTGATTTCCATTCTTTTTGAGTAGACATCGTATTGCATAACTTTTCATGGAAAAAAACTTGATACCAAATTTCTTTCTTAAAACTGCAAACATCTGTATAGATTTTTTCAGAATGAATCATCAATTTTAAGATAAAAGCATCTTGTGGTTCTCTGTGATTATTGATAATTTGACTTAATTTCGATGATGTAATATCAATATCCTTTGCAAAAACACTTCTCCTTGAATAAATTGTATCGACATACGATTCCAAAAATTCTGAAAAATAATTACGATTGTTATGAATTGGTTCTTTGATAAATGCTTCCATTTTCAACTTTAACTGCATGAGTTTTGCACGAATGACATCATTTTTAGATACATTCTTCATGCGCTTCAAACGTGCTTCCATTAAAGCAGTAGCTTCTGATTGATATGCTTTGTTTGAAGTATACCGAGAATCTACAGCAAATTCTGGGCTATTTGAATCTTTATATTCTGCGTTAGTCATGATCAAATTTGTTTATCAAGTTTAATATTTCGGGTACTTCTATACTCAACGTCAATCCTGTTACCATCATATTATATGTATCAATATAATGTTTCGCTATTTCAGTTTTTGGTCTTAAAGAAACACACGCCAATTCAGCATAATCGAATATTGCAATTTTTGCAGCATGCGCTAATAAGTTTCCCACAATGTTATTGTAAAGCTTCTTTTTTCCTTGATTTTCAATCGAAACGGTAAGCAAACGTATGTGTATTCTCCATTCGGAAGGCATTCGTTGTAATGAAATTAGTCCTAATATTTCATTACTACCAACAAGGCACAGTTTATATACTTCAAAAAGTTTCTCTTCTTTCCAATCAAAGAAATAGCGTTTTTTAGTTAAATTTTGATAATCTTTAGTGTCAACAAGTGATATTTCCACACGATGTGATTTTCCTGTTACAGTTTCAATAATTACCATGAAGTGAAGATACGGAATTGTTTCCGAAATTTATAATATAAACACATAATGTTTCCGAAATTGTAAACTTTTAAAAATTAGAGGTTCCAATATTAAAAAAGTCATGATGAATGATAAATTTTTCAATCAATCAAAAGTCAATCGTCGATAATTTTTCGATCAAATGCGCAGGACATTTCATTGGTCTTTTCGTCTTCATATTAATGAATGCCAAAACGGTGCTTCCGACAGTAATAATTTCCTCTTTTTCGTTCAAAATTTCGAAGTCAAATTCAATCTTAACAGACGGTAATTTTTTAAGCGTTGTTCTAATCGTCAGTACATCATCGTAATACGCAGATTTCTTATAATTCATCGTAATTGAAATTACAGGAAGCATTACACCAGCTTCTTCCATTTCTTTATATGAAATTCCTAAAACGCGTAACCACTCAGTTCGCCCCATTTCTATGAATTGCACATAGTTACCGTGATAAACAACGCCCATTTGGTCGGTTTCGGCATATCTAATTCTTACATTTATTTCGTGACTTCTCAAAGTATTTTATGTATATTTAACGTGTTAACTAATTGTAAAGAAATTGTTTCCTAGCATGCGAAAAAAATTTCACAAATTCAATAGCCTACTAATTTTTTTTTCACTTTTTTTTTCACATATTTGTGAACGCTAAAAAGTGAAACGAGAAAACCCCGAATTTTCTCTTTTTTTTCCAACCTAGAACTAACAATTTTAACAGTAATAAATGAGTGTAACTGCGCAATCAGTATGGGATAACTGTCTGTCTTTCATAAAAGACAACATTCAACCGCAAGCATATAAAACTTGGTTTGAGCCTATAATGCCTGTAAAGTTAGCAAATAAAGCGCTAAGCATTCAAGTACCTAGCAAGTTTTTTTATGAATGGTTAGAAGAGCATTACGTAAAGTTATTAAAAGTTGCTCTAGTTAAAGAATTAGGAAATACAGCACGATTGGTGTACATTATTAAGATGGAAAATACATACGGCAATAAGAAACCGTTTACAGAAAAAATTCCAAGTTCTAATCGTAGCGGTCTAAGAGCACAAGAAATTGATGTGCCAACCAAAAATAAAAGTCCCGAACTGAAAAATCCGTTTATCATTCCTGGTATCAGAAATGTGAAAATTGAATCTCAGCTAAATCCAAATTATAATTTCGACAATTTCCTTGAAGGCGATTCTAACCGTTTGGCCAGATCTGCAGGAATGGCAGTTGCCAACAAACCTGGAGGAACGTCGTTTAATCCACTATTAATTTTTGGTGGTGTTGGATTAGGAAAAACACATCTTGCACACGCAATTGGTGTTGAAATCAAAGACAAATACCCTGAAAAGACGGTTTTATATATCTCTGCGGAGAAATTTACACAACAATACATAGAATCTGTAAAGAAGAATACACGAAACGATTTTATACATTTTTATCAATTGATAGATGTTTTAATTATAGATGATGTTCAGTTTTTCTCTGGAAAATCGGGAACACAAGATGTTTTCTTCCACATTTTCAATCACTTACACCAAAACGGAAAGCAAGTCATTCTAACATCTGACAAAGCACCTGTGGACATGCAAGATATTGAGCAACGCTTATTATCTCGTTTCAAATGGGGACTTTCTGCCGAGTTACAAACTCCTGATTTTGAAACACGTGTTTCTATTGTAAAAAACAAACTTTATCGTGATGGTGTAGAAATGCCTGATGATATTATAGAATATGTTGCGAAGCACATCAAATCGAATGTACGCGAATTAGAAGGCGCAATTATTTCATTGATCGCGCAATCATCATTCAACAAAAAAGAAGTGACGATTGAATTGGCGAAACAAGTCGTTGAAAAATTCGTAAAGAATACAAAACGAGAAGTTTCAATCGATTATATTCAAAAAGTCGTTTCAGATTATTTCCAAATGGACGTTTCTACGTTGCAATCTAAAACACGTAAACGTCACATTGTACAAGCAAGACAATTGGCTATGTTTTTCGCGAAGAAATTCACAAAAGCATCGTTGGCAAGTATTGGTTCGCAAATTGGAAAACGTGATCACGCAACGGTTTTACACGCTTGCAAAACGGTTGACAACCTATCTTCTACCGATAAGCAATTCCGTAAATACGTTGAAGATTTAACAAAGAAACTTTCGCTATAATCTCATTTCATGAAAACTAAAATTCTAATGGTTTGCTTAGGAAATATTTGTCGTTCTCCTTTAGCAGAAGGTATTTTAGCTTCCAAACTCAACGCTGCAAAATTCGAGGTTGATTCCGCAGGAACTGCAGGTTATCATGTTGGCGAACTTCCCGATAGACGTTCAATCGCAACTGCAAAACAATACGGAATTGACATTACCAATCAACGCTCACGAAAGTTTATAAAAAATGATTTTCAAAAATTTGATTATATCTTTGCGATGGATCAATCCAATTATAGCAACATGGTGAGTTTAGCAGAAACTTCAGAAGATCGCGCAAAAGTTCATTTAATGTTAAATCAAATCTCACCAAATTCAAATTCAGAAGTTCCCGATCCGTATTACGGCGGCGATCAAGGTTTTGAAAATGTGTATCAAATGTTAGATGAAGCTTGTGGTATTTTTGCAGAGAAAATTTCCTAAACTAAAAGTAAAAAAAGCGTTTGTCATTTTTTTGTATCTTACTAAAAAAAAGCAAACCTACTTTACTATGAAATCAAGAAACTACCTATTATTTGTCCTACTTTTTCCTATTTTATTGTTTTCACAAGATGTATCTCTGCAATCATTCGCATCAGGATTTACAAGACCCGTAGACATTAAACACGCCAACGATTCCCGATTATTTATTGTAGAACAAGATGGCGTCATCAAAATTTTAAATTCGGCAGGAATCACAAATCCAACACCTTTTTTAGACATTGACACGCGCGTTCGTTCTACAGCAAATGAGCAAGGATTATTAGGATTGGTTTTCGATCCAAATTACGCAACCAACAATCGGTTTTATGTAAATTATATCAATCTTAGCGGAAATACGGTCATTGCAAGATTTACAACTTCCGCAAATCCTGATATTGCTGATGATACTTCTGAAGAAATTCTACTCACAATTACACAACCGTACAACAATCACAATGGCGGTTCGCTAGCTTTTGGGAACGATGGCTTTTTATACATTGCTTTGGGCGATGGCGGAAATGGTGGAGATCCACAAAATTATGCACAGAATTTACAATCTCTTTTGGGTAAAATTCTTCGAATTGATGTGAGCGGCGCGACTTCATACACAGTTCCTGCTACGAATCCATTTGTTGGAAATCCTGCAGGTTTGGACGAAATTTGGTCTTATGGACTTCGAAATCCTTGGAAAATGTCCTTTGATAGCGATAATGGAGAATTATGGATTGGCGATGTTGGACAAAGCAATAAAGAAGAAATCAACAATGTTCCTATTGTAAATGCTGGTTATAATTTTGGTTGGAGATGTTATGAAGGAAATAGTACTTTTAATACTTCTGGTTGTCCATCAATGTCAACAATTACATTTCCTGTTGCGCAATATAATTATGGCGGAAGTCCTTTTAAATGCTCTATTACTGGCGGTTATCGCTACAGAGGTGCTGATTATTCAGATTTTCAAGGATTGTACTTTTTTGCTGATTATTGTACTAACGAAATAGGAACATTAGAATATTCAGGCGGTTCCTGGAATATGACGTTTAACGGTCCATTTTCTGGAAATATTGCCACGTTTGGCGAAGATTCAAGCAAAGAATTATACGCCGCAGGATTATCTAACGGAGTAATTTATAAAATCATTGATACCACTTTAGATGTGGAAGAAAATTCACTTTCAAACAATTATCAATTGTATCCAAATCCTACACAAGACTTTTTTCAAATAAACAACCAAAATTCAGCATCACAGATTAAAGAAGTTGTTATGTATTCGTTTAGTGGAAAATTAATTTCTAACACACGTATTTCTACTGAAAATCAAAAAATTACAACAAGTCAGTTGAGTAAAGGAATTTACATTGTGCAATTAATTTCAAATAATGACGCTGTTTCATATCATAAATTAGTAATAAATTAGTTTTATTTGTAATCAAACTCCTTACCTATGCATGCAACCAACGGAATTTTATATTTAATTCCAACGACTTTGGGCGATAATGAACCTTTAGAAGTTCTTCCATTATCTGTCAAAAAAATTATAGAAACAACCGATCATTATATTGTTGAGAATGAAAAAACAGCACGTCGTTTCATCAAAAAGATTACACCAAAGAAATCGCAACCTTCATTACAGTTACATGTTTTAAATAAATACACGAAAGATGAAGAATTGCCTGCGTTTCTAGAAGCTAGCTTTCAAGGAAAGAATGTCGGTCTGATTTCGGAAGCTGGTTGTCCTGGTGTTGCCGATCCTGGTGCGGAAATTGTGAAAATTGCGCACGAAAAAGGAATTCGAGTTGTGCCATTAGTTGGTCCATCTTCTATATTAATGGCGATGATGGCTTCAGGCATGAATGGACAAAACTTTGCTTTTAACGGATATTTACCGATTGACAGTCATGAACGTAAAAAAGCGATAAAGCAATTAGAGAAACGTGCTGGCGATTTTCAACAATCACAAGCATTTATAGAAACTCCATATAGAAACGATAAATTATTAGCCGATTTAACCGCAACACTTTCTGGAAATACACGATTATGCATTGCATGCGATATTACCTTAACTACCGAATATATTAGAACTATGACGATTAATGAATGGAAGAAAACATCTGTCAATCTTCATAAGAGACCGACGATGTTTATTATTGATAAATAGGTATTAGACCGCTAGCGCTGTTAGATATTAGACTCGCTTCGCTTTTGGAAACGGCTTTGCCTTTAGACGCGCTTCGCTTTTAGATCGCTACATTTCTACAAGTTGAGTGTAAACGCTCTTGGTATTTTGGTATGTGAATTATTTACATATTTGATAAACTTATAAA